>WBXE01000017.1 GCA_008932955.1 Verrucomicrobiota bacterium | reverse complement strand
CTGCTTCCATCAGTCCGCCTGCTTGCAAGGCCTCCGCGATTCCACATCATATCGCGCGGTCGAGAATGAATGATATCATTAGAAGCGCCGCATGCGCTGGAGTTCGGGGGCTTGCCCCCGCCATGTTGCGGGCGGGCTTGCCCGCCGTGGTGCGGAGCAGCGAATGAGAGGTTGCCCTGCGATGCACACTCGCCAGCAAGCTGGCTTGGCCAGGCGGCAGCAAGCTGCCGCACTCCTAGGTAGCCCGTGCCCCGCCGTTGCGCGGATTCTGCCATTTGCGCATATTTGTGTTTCCGCAGCAGCAGGGTTGACGGCTGGCGGATTTTGGCTAACATCTCGCGGCGCGGGCGGATATGCTGCTTGGCGCTTCCCCCTAACGCATCCCCCAATACACTATGACTACTATTGCCATCAATGGATTCGGTCGCATCGGACGCCTTGTCTTCCGTGCCCTCGTCGAACAAGGCCACCTCGGCACCACCTTCAATGTTGTCGCCGTGGGTGACATCGTGCCCGCCGACAACCTCGCCTATCTTCTCAAATACGACTCCACCCAAGGCCGCTTCAACGGCACGGTGTCGTCCAAGAAATCCTCCCCGGAGCTCGAAGAAGATGATGTGATCGTCGTCAACGGCAACGAAATCAAGGTGGTTAGCGCCAGGACCCCCGCCGATCTGCCGTGGAAAGCCCTCGGTGTGGATGTGGTCATCGAGTCCACCGGCCTGTTCACCGATGCGGCAATGGCCAAGGGTCATCTCACAGCCGGTGCCAAGAAGGTCATCATCTCTGCCCCGGCCAAGGGCGAAGACGTCACTCTCGTCCAAGGCGTCAATGACGAAACCTATGATCCCGCCAACCACCACATCATTTCCAACGCCAGCTGCACCACCAACTGCTTGGCCCCGGTGGTGCACGTGTTGCTCAAGGAAGGATTCGGCATTGCCGAGGGTCTGATGACCACCGTGCATTCCTACACCGCCACCCAAAAAACCGTGGATGGTCCGTCTAAGAAGGATTGGAAGGGTGGCCGTACCGCTGCGCTCAACATTATTCCTTCCACCACCGGCGCCGCCAAGGCCGTCGCGCTGGTCTGTCCGGAAGTCAAAGGCAAGCTCACCGGCATGGCCTTCCGCGTGCCTACCCCGACGGTTTCCGTGGTGGACCTCACCGTCAAGACCGTCAAGCCGACCTCGCTGGCCGAGATCAAGGCGGCGATGAAAAACGCTTCCGAGACCTACCTCAAGGGTATCCTCGAATACACCGAAGACGAAGTAGTTTCCAGCGACTTCATCCATCACAAGGCGTCCTCGATCTTTGACGGCAGCTCGTCCATCGAACTGAACTCCACCTTCTTCAAGCTCGTCAGCTGGTATGACAACGAGTGGGGTTATTCCAACCGCGTCATCGATTTGCTCTCCGACGTGGTTAAAAAAGGGATCTAACATCCATTTCCAAGTTTGGTTTCAAGCTAACGGCGGTCCGCAAGGGCCGCCGTTTTTGCATGCACGGCGCTCCTTTGAGTCAGCATGGCCAGTCGTCCTGGCGGTCTTGAGGAGCGACGACCTTACTGTCGTCGTGCGGAACGACGACCATGATGCGAGCCTTCGGCACTCAGTCATGGGCCGCCCTTCCGCCACCACCACTAGAATGTGGTGGCTCCTCAGCCCAAGTGATTCAGAAGGCCAAATGAACGTCGGCGGATATTTTTGGTGGTTTTCAGCACGGTTCGCGGTTTGAATAGCGGCCAGCCATTATGTCCGCCGAAAAGACCGCCATCACCCCGACCCGCGCCCAAGACTTTCCTGAATGGTATCAGCAAGTGATCAAAGCCGCCGACCTCGCCGAAAACTCGGAAACGCGCGGCTGCATGGTCATCAAGCCCTGGGGCTACGGGATTTGGGAACTCATCCAACAACAGCTCGACCGCCGCTTCAAAGCCACCGGCCACCAGAACGCCTACTTTCCGCTGCTCATCCCGCTGGCCTATCTGGAAAAGGAAGCCGAGCACGCCGAGGGCTTTGCCACTGAATGCGCGGTGGTCACCCATCATCGGTTAGAGTCGGTCAAGGACCCGCTCACCGGCAAGACCAAGCTCATTCCCAGCGGCGAACTCGCCGAGCCTTATGTGATTCGGCCCACTTCGGAGACGATCATTGGAGCGGCCTTTGCGCGCTGGATAGAATCGTATCGCGACCTGCCGTTGTTGATCAACCAATGGGCCAACGTGATGCGGTGGGAGATGCGGCCGCGGTTATTTTTGCGCACCGCCGAGTTTCTTTGGCAGGAAGGCCACACCGCCCACGAAACCCACGACGAGGCCATCATCGAAACCAGGTTGATCCACCGGCTTTACGAAGAATTTCTCCGCGACCACCTGGCCATCCCCGTCGTCGCCGGCGAAAAAACCGAGAACGAACGCTTCCCCGGTGCCAATATGACCCTCACCGTCGAGGCCATGGTCCAGGATAACAAGGCCATCCAGGCCGGTACCTCACACTACCTCGGCCAAAATTTTTCCAAGGCCCAGAATATCGCCTTTGCTGGCCGCGACGGCCAAGTGGCGCACGTCCACACCACCTCGTGGGGTGTATCCACCCGCCTCATTGGCACCCTGATCATGGCGCACTCGGATGACGACGGGCTGATCTTGCCGCCGCGCGTCGCTACCCAACAAATTGTTATTCTGCCGATCACTCCCAAGGAAGACAGCAAGCAAGCGGTGCTCGACGCCTGCCAGGCATTGGCCGAAACCCTGCGCCACCAAATGTATTGCGGCGACCCGCTGCGGGTGCTGGTGGATACCCGCGACCTGAGCGGCGGCGTCAAAAAATGGGAGTGGATTAAAAAGGGCGTGCCGATCCGCATCGAAATCGGCCCGCGCGATCTGGAGACCAGCAAAATCTGTGTGCAGCGCCGCGATCAAGCGGTGGCCGCCAAGGAATTTGTTATTCAGGAAGACTTCATCCGCCGCGCTCACGAACAGCTCGACGAAATCCATCAGACCTTGCTCGCCCGCGCCACGAGCTTGCGCGATAGCAACATCACCTCCTGCACCGATCTCGCCGCCTTCCACGCCCACTGGGCCCAGGACAACCCCGGTTGGCTCTACACCCCTTGGGCCGGCAGCCGCGCACAGGAAGAGGAACTTTCCAAACAACACAAAATCACCATCCGCTGCCTCCCGGTTCCCGGTGCATCCCTGCCGCAGGACCTCGCTCAAGCGGCCAGCGGCAAGTGTTTCCTCACCGGCCAGGAGACCACCACCCGCGCCATCTGGGGGCGGAGTTACTAATCGATCTCAGGCACCGAGGCGCTGGCGTTCGGCTAACAACTCGCTGAGAAACGCGGCGGGCGGTCGGTCGGTCGTGGCGAGGCGGTAATCGACCCGCAGTGCGCCGCAGCGGGCACGAAAACTGGCGATGGCAGCGTCGATGGCATCGCGGTAAGCGCGGCGGACCAGCGCGGCATCGGCCTCGAGGCGTTCGCCGGTTTCCATGTCGATGAAGTCAGATACTCCATCAAAGGGCAGCGTGAGCTCGGCGGGGTCGAGGATGTGGACGAGCACCACGTCGTGGCCGCGGCGGCGGAAATGCGCCAGCGCGCGGAACACCGCCTCGGGATCATCCAACAAATCAGACAACATCAGCACCAAGCCGCGGCGCGCCATGCCCTCGGCGAGTGCCTCGAGCGCCTTGCCGGTAGCGGTGCGGCCGCCAGGTTGATGGGCTCCGAGGGCTTCGAGGAAATTTCTAACATTACGGCTACCGCCCTTGGTGGGCAGCCAGCGGCGGACTTGGTCGTCGTAGATGACGAGGCCGAAGCAGTCCTGCTGGTGATGGGCGAGATAGGCGGCGGCGGCGGCGAGTTGGCGGGCGAATTCAAACTTGCTGGTGAGTCCGGAATGCTGGAATGCCATCGATGCGGACGCATCGAGCACGAGGTGGACGCGCAGGCTGGTTTCCTCATGGTATTGCTTGATGAAATAGCGCTCGCTGCGACCAAATAACTTCCAATCAAGGTGGCGCAGGTTATCGCCTTGCACGTAGTTGCGATGGTCGCGGAATTCTACGCTCGCTCCCTTGAGCACGCTCGAGTGGCGCCCCGCCCGCCCGCCCTCCGCGGTCCAGCGCGAGCCGAGCGCCAAGTGATCGAGGCGACGCATCGTCTCGACAGTTAGAAAGTCACTGAAGGAAGCCATTGGGGAAGAAGGCACAAGACTGCAAGACGCAAGACGCAAGACAAGAGGGGTGAAGAAAAAGCTGAAATGCTGAACTGCGAAAAGCCCTGAGATCTGATTTAGGATTTAGCACCAGAACCCGCCGCGCTGGGGGTGTGGAGCGTTGAGTAACTGCCAAATGCTTACCGCAAAGCCGCAAAGGTCGCAAAGGTCGCAAAGGTCGCAAAGGGACGCGGAGCAAGACGGAATTTTTCTCGATAATCCATTCCACTTTGCGCCCCTTTGCGGCCTTTGCTACTCTGCGGTAAATCTTCAAGTTACTCGGGAGGATTTAGGATTTTACCTGACGAGGGCGTGGAAGAGGATGTTCACGCCGAGCGCGGTGGAGTCGGCGGCTTCGTAGCCGATGGCGTAGGGGGCGGGGGACTGTTCCCAACCGGCGGATAGATCGCGCGGGCAATAAATCACGGCGGTGGCACCGTTGATCTCGGTGGCAAATAACTCGGGCGCAGCGCTCGCCTTCTTGTCGAGTTGCGCGGCAAGGGCTGGCCGCAGCTTGACCGCGCTGATCTCGTTAGGTTGGTGGAAAAGCGCGGCGGAAGCGGCCACCGGCAGCAGCGGGTGGTCGGGCAGGACCCGGGCCATTTCCGCGCGGAAGGCCGTATCGAAGGTCGAGCGACCGTCGCCGGCCTCGGCAAACAGGACCCCGCCTTTCAACAGGAATTGCCGCAGGTTGGCGCGCTCGTTGTCGCCGAGGGCGAAATCCGTAGTACCCGTTAGATAGAGCAAGGGCGTTTCAAACATTGAGGCGTTGGACAAGGCGACCTCGCGCCATTCGAAGGACACTGGCGCGCCAGTTTGCTCATTGAGTTTGCGCAACAACATCGGCAATGCGGCGGGCCGGGTTTTCCACGGGCCAACGTGGGCGACCCAACCGACGTGCAGGCTGCCAGCCTTGGATCCGCCGGCATCGGCGAGTTCGACGCTTTTGCCGGCGCTGCGGCCGGCCTCCTGCATGGCGGTGACATACGAGAGCAGGTTGGCCCCGAGACGGCGGGCGTCGGCATCCTCGTAGCCCCAACTATCGTGGCGGTTTTTTTCCCAGCCCATGGCAATGTCGAAGCGCGAGATAAGGATAGCGCTGCGGTTGTCGATATCCACCGCGTCGATCCATGGATAGGCGTCACTAACCACTCCGTCGCGAATGGCGCGCTCACGGTACTTCACCTGCTTGATATCATGGTAGGCATGGAACAAGGGATGGTCGAGGCGCAGCCGATAGACCGGGCTTTCCGGCAACACCTGCCGCGCGGCCTCCAGCGCGGATTGATAGAAATCCGGGTGGCCGACGAGAGCGTTGAAGATGACGGTGCCGCCGTTGCGCAGGTACTCGCGGAGGCGGGCGGCCTCCTTGGGTTCGAGGGTGAATGGTTTGTAACCGGAGCGGTAGAGGACCGGGTTTTCGCGTGGGTTGGTGGAAATCTCGGCCCAGGTCTTGATGTTGGAGGTGAAGCTCGCACCCATTTCGCCGCTCATCCATTCCAAGAGTTTTTTTAAATCGTGGGGCGTGCGCGCCCAGTCCTCGGCGTCCGGAGTGCGGATTTTAGTGAGTAATACCGGCGGTTGCGGCGGGTTTTTGCGTTCCTGGCGTTTTTGCGGCACCACCGGATAGGGCAGCGGCGGCATTCCTTCCGAGGATGACACCTGGGCCGGCGGCGGCTTGGGCTCTTCCAAGGGCGGTGGTTCCGGCGGCTTGGGCGCCGCCAGCGCCGCCGCGGCGAAGATTCCCCACAAGATGGTGGTTAGGGTTTTCATGATGGATTCGTCAGTGGGGTTGCAACCTCGGTTAGATAATCTCCAAGTGACACGGCTTGCACGGCTGGGAATTGCGGGTCAATGGCTCGACCCATGATGGGCTGGACTGCGGAAAATGAAAGGCTCTAAATTCAACTTCGGTGTTCGAGTAATTGCAGGCCAGTTAGATATCTATCACCGCAGCGAAATTCGCCGGAGTTATCCTCCGGATGATTGGCTTTGCACCGGGCACGACGAGTGGCTAGGGTGCGCCCGCACATGGCCACCTCACCCACTCAACCGACGCTGCGCGGGCTCACCCAGTACCAATGGCGCTCCGGAATCGCCGCTTGGCTCGGTTGGTTTTTTGACGGATTGGACATGCATTTGTACACGCTGGTGGCGGCACCGTTTGTGGCGCATTTGTTGCAGGTGGTGGATCTGGCTGATCCGGCGGTGAAGGTGAAAAGCTCGTGGATTCAGGCGGCATTCATGGTTGGATGGGCTCTGGGCGGGGGATTTTTCGGCCGCCTTGGTGATTTGTTGGGCCGCTCGCGTTGTCTCGCACTGACCATCCTCACGTACGCGATGTTCACGGGCATGGCCTGTCTGGCGACCCAGTGGTGGCATCTGCTCATTTTTCGGTTTGTGGCGGCGTTGGGCATTGGTGGCGAGTGGGCAATCGGTTCGGCACTGCTGGCTGAGACCTGGCCAAAGTGTTGGCGGGCGTGGATTGCCGCCGTGCTACAAATGGGCGTCAACCTCGGGATTCTCTGCGCCTGTGTCACCCGCGTGGCGATGGCCGCGTTTCCCGAACGCTATATCTTTCTCGTCGGCGTGCTGCCGGCACTCATGGTGTACTGGATCCGCCGCAAAGTGCCCGAAACCGCCGAATGGCAGCGCGCGCGCCATGCCGCTGGCAGCCACATGCCGGGCATCCGCGACCTGTTCCGCAGTGAGGTGCGGCGCACCACGCTGGTGACCATCGTCGTGTGTGCCTGCTCACTGACCGGGTGGTGGGCATTTATTTTCTGGAACCCCCAACATTTTCGCAATTTGCCAGAACTGCGCGGGTGGCCAGCGGCGGATCGCGAGCGACTCGTCGCCGGGGTGTTTTTCCTGGTTGTGGGCGTGTCCATCATCGGCAACTTCTGTGCCGCATGGTTGGCCCGGCGCATCGGTTACCGCAATGCCATCCTGGTGTTTTTCGGGGGATTTCTCGGTTGTTTCATCGGCGCTTACGGCGTGCCGCGTGGCTATCAGGCGTTGCTCATGTGGGTGCCGTGGATCGGATTTTTCTCCGGCGTCTTCGCTTTGTTCACCATGTATCTGCCGCCCTTGTTTCCGGTGCTGCTGCGCACCACCGGCGCGGGCTTTTGCTACAATATCGGCCGCATCGCCGCCGCCGTGGGCACCATCGTCTTCGGGCAGTTGGCGGTGGTCGGCGACTTTCGGTTAGCGTTGTTATGCGACGGGTTGCTATTCATACCAGCGTTCATCGCCGCCCTCTGGATGCCCAACGTCCGCGATGACGCGTGATCAACGCGCCAGTCGACCTGATTTGACGCCTGCCGGAAACGCCGGTTCATTGGCGGGCCTGTGCATCGGCGGTCATAGACGCGCCGCTACAAGGCGGCAGATATTCTTGCGCTACTCCTTAGCTTGACGTCGTCCCCAGGGCCGCGCGATACTCGACCCATGCTCGCGCGGTTCAAAAATCCCTGGCCAACCCATATGCCTGGCCTCAAGGATGTGCTGCGCTGGAAATTGGGCTTCGGGGATAAGATCGTGCCGCAGTTTCCGCTCGCCCATGACCCAGCTCCTTGGCTGGCCCTGACCAAGGAGCAACTCCATGACATGCCGCCGCGCGGCTGGCGGGTCACTTGGCTCGGTCATGCAGCGTTCCTGCTGAGTGGCTGTGGCGTGCATTTGCTCATCGACCCGATTTTCTCGGAATACTGTGGCCCGCTAAGATGCTTAGGTCTGCGGCGAAAGGTTCCCACACCCTGCCATCTCGATGAATTGCCGCCCATCACGGCGGTCTTGCTCACCCACACGCATTACGATCACTGTGATTTGCCGACCCTGCGCGCCCTGGGCAAAGATACCCCGCTGATCGTGCCCGAAGGCCACTCGGCATGGTTCGCACGCGCCGGGTTTGCTAGTGCGAGGTCCCTCGCCTGGTGGCAGAGCGTCGATATGGTGCCAGGCATTTCGGTCACCGCCACCCCGGCCCAACATTTCACAGCGCGCGGCCTGGCGGATCGCAATCGCGGCCACTGGTGCGGGTGGTGTGTGGCGGGTGGCGGGGTGAAACTCTGGCACTCCGGCGATAGCGGGTATTGCCCGGCCTTCCGCGAGATCGGCGCCCGCCTCGGACCGCTAGACTTCGGCATGATCGGCATCGGTGCCTATCAACCTAACTGGTTCATGCGGTCCTTGCACATGACCCCCGGTGAGGCGCTGCTGGCATTTCAGGACAGCGGCTGCCGCCACGCCGTCGCCATGCACTGGGGCACATTTCAGTTGAGCGACGAACCCTTGGGCGAACCCCCGCTGCTACTCGCTAGGGAATTATCAGAGCGAGGCGTGGCCCCTGAGCGTTTCCAAGCCGGTGGGGTCGGCCAGCAATGGAGTATTGTGGAGTGCGGGGGCTTGCCCCCGCCAGGCCAAGCCAGCTTGCTGGCGGGTGCCGGCATGCCACCGGAGTTGCTGGGGCAAGCCCTATAAGCGCCGATGACTCGTTAGAGCCTTGACGCCGCGCGATGTCGCCGACGGTTTCCCGCGCCCTGCGTTCTGCCACTGTGGCGCAGTCGCGCTCAGCGAGCAAGCGGATGGACTCGGGCACCTTGCGGCAAGCAAGCTGCGGCTAGGCCAAATGCCCGGCCAGCGCCGATTCGATAGCCGTGTGCAAATCCCGGTCGGGTATGAGTTTTGAAAGAAATTTGCACAGTCCCACCGCTTGCACACGCTGGCGTGTTTGCTCGTCGGCGTAGGCGCTCAGAAAGATGACAGGAGTGCGGTGGCTTTTGCGAATTTCCAAGGCGGCGTCAATTCCATCCACTTCTCCAGACAAACGAATGTCCATGAGGATTAAGTCAGGCCGGAATTGTTCGGTTGCGGCGATGGCTGCGGGGCCCGTGCAGGCGATATCAACCACTCGATACCCCATGTCTATCAGGCGGCCCTCCAGGTCTTTGGCCAGGATGATTTCATCTTCAACAATCAATAACGGCTTGGGTTTCATGATGGGCTGACGGGTTGCAACGGAAAACGGATTTCCACCCGTGTTCCGTGGTCACTGCGAATGTTGCGCGTGCCCCTCAGCTGCTGGGTCAGCGCGTTGACCAAGGTCAGGCCCACGCTACTCACCTGATCGATTTGGAGGTCGTCTGGCAAGCCAATGCCATTGTCGCTCACGCGCAGCAGGATCTCATCCGCGGCGGTTTGCTCGAGTTCAACGCTCACCTCGCCACGGCGGGCCACCGGAAACGCATGCTTGATCGAATTGGACACCAGCTCGCTGACAATCAAGCCGCAGGGCACCGCCTGCTCAATGGCGAGCATCACGGGGGCCACCGAGTGGCTCTGAATATCAATGGCTTGTGCCGCCATGCCGAGCGACTCCGATAGATTGGCGCACAGTTGCCTGAGATAGCCCGTGATTTCCACGCGGTCCATGCCTCCCGAGCGATAGAGCATTTCATGGAGCAGCGACATGGCAAACAAACGGGCTCGCGTGTCGGACAGGGCGGCCAAGGCGTCTGGGTGTTTGATGTGACGCACTTGCATGTTGATCAAGCTGACCATGATGGCGAGGTTGTTTTTGACCCGGTGGTGGACTTCCTTGAGTAGGACGGTTTTCTCCGCGAGTGCTTGTTGGATGGCGGCCTCGGCCAGTTTGCGCTCGGTGATGTCGATAGTGCTCGATTGGAAGCCGATGACGCGCCCCGCCTCGTTGCGTACCACCGTGCCTTGCGTATAGCCGATGAAGAGCGAGCCGTCCTTGCGCTTCAAGGTCAATTCGCCTTCAAATTGACCGGTGGCTTCGAAGGTCTGCAGCAAGGCCATGGCCTCAGTGGGATTCGGGCTGAATTGAGCAATATGCATGCCCACAACCTCCTCCTGGCTTGAATAACCATACATGCGCAGAAACGCAGGGTTGACCATGACGATGCCGTGATCCAAGCCGCCAATGCTTTGAGCGTTGATCGCAGAATCGAAAGCCGCGCTTTTGATGATGAGCGCTTCCTCAATTTTTTTAGCGGCGCTGATGTTGTTCAGGACGACCCGGCACGTTTGCCCGCCGCAGGCTTCCATCCGTGCCCAGAACCAGCTGCCGTCGGGTGTCAGCATCCTCAGTTCACACTCCTGAGTGGTGCCAGTGGCAAACAGTTGTTGGCGGTGCCGGGAGAAAATCGCCAGATCCTCCGGGTGAATGAATTTTACAAGCGGTTGGTTGACGAGTCCCTCGTGGGCTAAGCCCAATATATTTGCGGCCTTTAGGTTGGCTTGCAGGATCAGACCCGACTCACTGAGGGTGACATAACCCACCGGAGCCAGATCGTACAGGTCAAGGTAGAGCGAACGCGCAAGCTCGAGTTCCACCTGCGAATTGCGCAGCTCCTCATTTGAAATCTCCAATTCGATTTGATGCACGCCCAGCTCGTGGAGTATCTGCTGCGTTTGCTCAGGCGTAACGCTCGGCTGCTCTGCGGACTCCTTGGCGACCCTTGCCCGAGCCTGTGCTTCGGCCAGTTGCCGCCGTGCTGCGTGCGAGCTGGCCACAATGGCACCTTGCGTCACAGCGAGCTGGCGCCGTGCATGGTTCACTTTCATGCGGGTATGCTGCGACGAGTGGAGCATTGAGGCGCGCTTTCTAAGTGAGGTTTTTGAGTCGTGCCGGCCGCTTGTGAGTTTGGAATAGCGGTGAATCGTGGAATAACAAGGCCGACGTGGGCAACGGAATCCGGGTGCCTGAGGTTCCATGTGAAGCCCCTGGGAAATCCAAGTGAACCGTAACCTACAGTTGGACGCAACAGCCTGCTGCACCGGAATGCAAATCGAATTAGTGCCTGGGTTGTGCTGGTCACTGCGATTTTTTGCGTGCCATTGGCCGCCAGCCTGCTTGACTGTGTCCAGCGCACGATGCCGGAAATCCCCCCTGAAGAAACGTTGTTGTTGGTCGATCCGGATCTGGATTTTCTGGATTGGGCCACCAAGCATTTGGCTGCCGAGGGCCTACGCATCCTGCGCTGCGACAACGCGGACCACGCGCTCAAAGTGCTGGCCAAGACGCCGGTGAACCTGGTGCTGGCGGCGTTTGAACTGCAACCGTTTGACGGCATGGAGTTGCTGGCCCGCAGTCGCCTGGAGAGCCCGCAAACGATGGTGATTCTGACCACCGGCTTTCCCACCCCCGGTCAGATCATCGAGGCGACCCAGCGCGGCGCCCACGACGTGCTGCGCAAGGAGTCGCTGCCCTTTGATCTGCGCCCGATTGTGGAAGCGGCCTTGCAAACCCACGAGAACCGCCGCAGCGCCGGTAGCCCGCAGGCCGAGTTGCCCAGCCCCGAGGGTCGGGTGAAAATCATCGGATCGTCGCACGCCCTGCAAGATGTATTCAAGTTGGTCGGGCGGGTGGCGAGAACCGATGCGCCGGTGCTCGTTACCGGCGAAAGCGGCACCGGCAAGGAGCTCATCGCCAAGGCAATCCACGAGTACAGCCCGCGCCGCAATCACGAGATGATCACCCTCAATTGCGGTGCCATCCCCGAAAACCTCCTCGAAAGCGAGCTTTTCGGCCACGAGAAAGGCTCGTTCACCGGGGCTATCGCACGCCGCGCTGGCCGCTTCGAACAGGCCGACGGCGGCACGCTTTTTCTCGATGAAATTGGTGATATGCCGCTGTCGATTCAAGTGAAGATGTTGCGGGTGCTGCAAGATGGGTCGTTTTCCCGGGTGGGTGCCAATGATGCCCTCAGCGCCGACGTCCGCATCATCGCCGCCACCCACAAAAATCTCGCCGCAGAAGTGGCTGCCGGGCGCTTCCGCGAAGACCTGTTCTACCGCCTCAACGTCGTCGAACTGGCCATCCCCCCCCTGCGCGAGCGCTTGGAAGACGTCCCCTTGCTGGCCGAGTACTTCCTCCAACGCATCACCCGCAAAAATGGCATGGCCCGCATCCGCCTCTCCGCCGAAGCTATCACCGCCCTTCAAGCCCATCGCTGGCCCGGCAACGTCCGCGAACTGGAAAATACCATCGCCCGCGCCTGCGCCCTTGCCACTTCCACTATCCTGCTGCCGATGGATATCCCTCTGGCAAGCGCCCCGAGCGTTGCCCAACGCGGCTTGCCGGATGTCCTCGACCGGCTCATCAACATCGCCCCCGGCGGGGTCGATGTCATTTCCTGGCTCACCGGTGAAATCGCCGGCCGCGCCATCGACCGCGCCGACGGTGATTTCAAGGAAGCGGCCATCGCCCTCGGTATTGAGCCCGCCGAGCTAAAAAAACTCCTCGCCCATCAGACCTGACGTTGCTCTATCGCTCAACCATCACCCGCCATTTCTGCTTCCAGTTCCCCTCCCTGGCCTGATCATCCTCCAGCCAGCCCCCGCCCGATGCGCTTGTTTCTTTTCATTTCTCTGCTCGTTCTACCGCTTGCGGCTTCCGCGCCAGCTGCGCCGAACCCACCCGCCGCACCCGCGGTGGAAGCGCCGGCTGCCCTGCGGCATGGCGAAGATGCATTGGCCTCGGGTCTGTGGGAAATTGCCGCGACCCGTTTCACCCAGCTGCTGCAGGATCCCATGTTGCCAGCCACTCAAAAACCCCGTGTAGCCATCCGCCTGGCCGAGGCCTGGGTCCGCAGCGGTAACTCCGCCGAAGCGCTCGTCCTGCTCAGCCAGCCTTTCGCGGCCACAGATCCGGAAGCCTATTTCTGGAAAGCCCAGGCTCTGGCCGCTAGCGGCCGGTTTGCCGAGTCTGTGGACGCCTTCGCCCCCGCCCTCGACAACCCGCAGGCCCCTTATCGCCGCGAAGCCTGCCTCTCCCGCGCTAGTCTTCTTTTCTCGCTCAACCAAGCCGCTGCGGCCCTCGCCTCGCTCAAAACCCTCGTCTCGGATGCCAACCCAGCCACCGCCGCCGAAGCGAGCCTCCGCCAAGCCGAAATCCTCCTCGCTCAAGGTGATGCCCACAGTGCTAGAGAAACCCTCCCTCCGTCAACCTCCGTCGCCGCTGCCCAACGCCCGCAAGCGGCCTTTCTGGATGCTTGTCTGCTCCTCGCCGAGTCCAAGCCCGACGCCGCCATTCTCGCTTTTGGCGCGCTCGTCGAGCAGCCGCAAGGCCAGTCACTCAATCGCCACGCCGCCGCTGCGATCGGTTTGGCCGATGCTCTGGCCGTCCAAGAGTCACCAGCCATCGCTTCCAAATCCCTGCTCGCCTTTATCCAAGAGCATCCGGACTCGCCCTTGCTAGACGCGATGTTCCAACGCCTGCTGCAGTGGCTCCCCACCCATCCCGGGCTCACCGATCCCACCCTCGAGCAACTCGTTCAATGGATCCCCTCCCTGCCACCTCCCGCTGCCTCCGCCATCAATGCAAGGGGCGGCTGCTCCGTCGCCGCCTGGCCGCTCGTCACAGAACCCTCCAACCTCGCCGCCTGGGCTCTCTATACCCGCGCCATCGGCCTGCAGCGCCTCCCCACCCAGGAAGCCAAAACCGATGCCCGGCGCCTCCTCACGCGCCTGCGCTTGGAATACCCATCCCATTCGCTCGCCACCAGCGCCCTGCTCCAAACCGGCCGCTGGCTCATCGATGAGGGGCACACCAGCCAGGCCATCGCGTTGCTCGCCGCCCTGCGCGACTCCGCCAAGGCCCCCGCCTTGGTCGGCGAGGCCGCCTTTCTCTCGGCACAAGCCGCCTGCGCCGCTGGTGACTCGCAACAAGCGGTGCGCCTGTTTGAAGAGGCCGCCAAATCCCTCACCGCACAAGCCGCTGATACCGCCAGCCTCAATGCCGCTCTGGCCCGTCTCCAGCAGGGCGAACTCGTCGCCATCGCCTCCCGCGAAGCCGCCAGAATGACTCCCGCTACCCTCGCTGACCTCGCGCTCGAACAAGCCCTCGCCGCCACTCCGCCCGCCGCCGCAAAATCCGCCCTCGCCGCCTTCGTTACCCACTACCCGGATCACCCGCGCTTGGCCGAAGCCCGCCTCGCTGCCGCCGATGCCGCCCTTTCCACGAGCCCGCCGGATCTGGCTATGGCCCGCGAGCAGCTCGATGCCTTGGCCGCCCCTCAAGCCGCCATTGAGGCGCTGCCGCCCGTCCGCCTGGCCCTCACCCGCTTGCGCCTCACCGACCTGTCCGATGATCCGCAAGCCACCATTGCCGCTGCCCGCGCATTCCTCGAAAGTTTCCCCACTGCACCCGCTGCGGCCGACGCCGCCTTGGTCCTCGGCCGCAATCTCTTCCAATCCGGCGATTATAATCCAGCCCGCATGACCCTTGAAAAAATTGCTGCTACTGAGTCATCGCCACCCCGCGCCCAAGCTGCATGGCTGTTGGCCGCCCGCGCCGCCGCCCTCATTCCTTCACCCCAATCCCGTGAGGAAGCCCTCCTGCTCTTCGATCATGCCATCACCATCAAGGGGCCGCTGCAACCCCTCGCCAGCATGGAAAAAGCCCGCCTCTTGATCGACCTCGACCGCCTAGCCGACGCGCTGGCCTTGCTGCGCAAATGGAACGACGTGCTGCCCAAGGATGACCCGTTGCTCCTGCCGGTCGGCTTCCTGCTGGGGGAGGCTCTCATTGCCCAAGCGGAAAAAACTCCCGCCCTCCTCACCGAGGTGCTCACCCTCTATCAAAAACTTCTGAGCCACCCGCAAGTTGACCCGGCCACCCGCTACCGGCTCCAATACCTCTGCGGTCAGACGCTCGAACAACTCCCAAGCCTCAAAAATCCCGCAGTCAAACGTGTGGCCGAAGCCCTCGAAGCGTATTACTCGGTGCTCGAATCCGCCGCCAAGCAAGCACCCGCCGAATGGGAGTGGTTTGAGCGCTGCGGCTTCCGCGCCCTCGCCCTTTGCGAAGCCGCCCAACGCTGGCAACCCGCCATCGCCATCGCTAAAAAAATTGCCGCCTTTCACGGCCCGCGTGCCGAGGAGGCCGCCGCCCGCGCCCGCGCTCTCCAACTCAAACACATGGTCTGGGAAGATGAATGAGAAGACACAAGACCGCTGCGCTTCAAGACAGAAGACCGCTGCGCTCCAAGACAAGAGCAGAGCCCTTGGGCCGCGCATGGCACTTCTTATTCCTGTCTTCTGTCTTCTGTCTTTGAGCGAAGCGGTCTTCTGTCTTCCCTTCTTCCGTCTTCTTCCTGATTCCTTTTAACCTATAACTTCACTCCACATGCTCCCGATACTAGTCACTGGAAAATCCGGCCGAATGGGCCAGGCCGTCTTGCTCGCCGCCGCCGCCGAACCCGCCGTCACCATCGCTGCCACCCATGATGCCGGCGAAGATCTGGATGCCGCCATCGCCAGCGCCACCTGCGTCATCGACTTCTCTATCCATTCCTTCACCCCCCAAGTGCTCGCCGCAGCCCTGGCCCGCGGCACTCACCTGGTCATCGGCACCACCGGTCACACCGATGCCGAGCGCGCCGCCATCCGCGATGCCTCCACCCGCTTGCCCATCGTGTTCGCCTCCAACTACTCGGTGGGCGTCAATACCTTGTTTTGGCTCACCCGCCAGGCCGCACGCATTCTCGGCCAGGACCGCTTCGACATCGAAGTGACCGAAATGCACCATCGCCACAAAATCGACGCGCCCTCCGGCACCGCCCGCACCCTGTTGGAAATCCTCAACGAGGCCACCGGCACGTCCTACGCTGACGATGTTGCCCATGGCCGCGTCGGCAATATCGGCCCGCGCCCGCCCCGCGAAATCGGCATGCACACTCTGCGCGGCGGCGACGTAGTCGGCGATCATACCGTGATGTTTGCCGCCGATGGCGAACGCGTCGAACTCACTCACAAAGCGTCCTCCCGCCTCACCTTCGCCGCCGGTGCTGTGCGTGCCGCTCTCTGGCTCGCTAACAAAAATCCCGGCCTCTACGACATGCAAGACGTCCTCGGGCTCAAATGAATAAGACACAAGACAGAAGACCGCTGCGCTCCAAGACAGAAGACCGCTGCGCTCCAAGACCAGAGCAGAGCCGTTGTGCGGCTCGTGGCTTCTCTGATTCCAGTCTTATGTCTTCTGTCTTCTCCTCTTTTGTCTATCCCCCCATGCGCCGCAGCCTCCTCACCGCTCTGTTTCTAGCCGCCAGCCTCCCGCCCATGGCGGCCGCGCCCGCGGATTTTAAAACCTCGGTGCTGCGCCTTAATTCGACCGTGCAAACTTGGAGTGCTGGCCAACCCTGGGAAAAGGCGCCGCCCTCCAGTCGCCACGCCCTAGCCGCCATTATCGGCCCCCAACAAGTGATCACTACCGCGGAAATGGTCGCCGACGCCACCTATCTGGAATTTGAATCGCCAGATGGCACCCGCTTCGCCCAAGCCAAGGTGCTGGCCGTGGATTACGAGGCGAACCTCGCCCTGCTGGGGCCCGCCGCCGCCGCCGCCGGTACCCAACTCTTTGCCAATACCACCCCCTTGGAAATTGCCCCGCCGCCCTCCATCGGCGCCAGTCTCGATATCTATCAAATTGAGGACAACGGAGTCGCGCTGCGCACCAGCGGCACCCTTCAAAGCATTGACGTGTCATCGACATTCTTGCCCGGGCATAACTTCCTCACCTACATGGTGAAAGCTTCGATGCAGAGTGCCGCCAGCAGTTATACCGTGCCGGTGCTTGAGCAGGGCCAGCTCGCCGGCCTGCTTTCCAGCTACAACGCCAAGGATCAAATCTGCGAAGTCTGCGCCACCGATATTCTCGTGCGCTTCCTCAAGGCCGCTAGCCATGAATCATACACCGGCTTCCCCAGCCTCGGCGTCGCCGTCGCCTTCACCGAGGACCCCTTGTTCCGCCAATGGCTCAAGCTGCCCGACGATCAAGGCGGCGTCTATATCAGCGCCGTGCGCAAAGGCGGTGCCGCTCAGGCCGCCGGTGTCAAAAAAGGCGACGTGTTGCTCGCCTTCGACGGTCATCCCATCGACCGTCGCGGCTACTATCAACACGCCCAGTACGGCAGCCTTGGCTGGGGCCATCTCGCCCGCGGCGAGCATGCCGCCGGCGATGGGGTCACTCTTGCGCTGATGCGCGACGGTCAGCCGCTGGAGGTTCAGGTCACTCTAACCCGCGAGGAGGAGCAGACCCGCCTAGTGCCTAACTACACATTCGACCGCGCTCCCAATTATCTGGTCAAAGGCGGTTTTATTTTCCAGCAACTCACCCTGCCGATGCTGCAGGCCTTCGGCGATGATTGGAATGCGCGGGCACCACTGAATCTGCTCGATGCCTATCAAAACCCGGAGAAATACCAAGACCGTGCCGAGCGCATCGTCTTCCTTAGCGGAGTGATTCCAACGCCGGCCACCGTTGGCTACGAATCGCTGCGCAACCTCATCGTGCGCAAGGTCAATGGCCAGGATATTCGCAACCTCAAGGGTCTCATCGGCGCTTTCAATGCCAACCTCGGCCAACTCCACTCGATCGAATTCGACGACGAGAAATTCACCATCTATCTCGATGAAGCCAGCTCCGCCGCCGTCGATAAACAACTCCTCCAGCGCGGCATCCCCCACCTATCCCGCGCCCAATAAGCCCATGAAAAGACAAAAGACCGCTGCGCTCAAAGACAAAAGACCGCTGCGCTCCAAGACAAGAGCAGAGCCCTTGGGCAGCGCATGGCACCTCTTATTCCTGTCTTCTGTCTTCTGTCTTCTGTCTTCTGTCTTCCCCTCTTCTGTCTTCTTGGGCAGCGCATGGCACTTCTTATTCCTGTCTTCTGTCTTCTGTCTTTTTCCCAATAACTATTAACCTATAACTCTGATGACTACTCCCACCCCTCGCCCTGTCGGCAAGCGCGTGCTCCTGATGGGCACCTGCCTGTGCGATGCCTTCTATGACGATGTCGCCCGTGCCACGGTGCAAGTGCTTGAATATCTCGGTGTAACCGTCGAATACCCCGAGGATCAAACGTGCTGTGGCCAGCCTGCTTTCAACTCCGGCGATTGGAATGCCTCGCGCAAAATTGCCCGCCATTGTGCCAAGGTTTTTGCCGGAGATTTGCCCGTCATCGTGCCCTCCGGCTCGTGTGCCGCGATGAACTCCCACGGCAATTCCATCCAATTCGAGGACCAACCCGATCCCGCCGTTGAGAGCTTCGGCCAGCGCACCTGGGAAGTGATTGACTACATCTACAACGGCCTCGGCATCACCACCTGGCCCGGCAAGTTCGCCCATGCCACCCGCATCGCTTTTCATAGCTCGTGCCATAGCCGCGGCACCGCCACCGGCGCGGCTGCCAGTTCGCTGCTTGGGTCCATCGCTAACGCCAGCGTCACTCCCTTCGGCCAGTCCGAGCAATGTTGCGGCTTCGGCGGCACCTTCTGCGTCACCTTCCCGCATATCTCCGGCCGCATGGGTGCCCTCAAGCTAGACCATATCCTCGACATCCACCCCGACCTGCTCGTCAGCGTTGACATGTCGTGCCTGATGCATCTGAGCGGCCTCGCCCAAGCCCAGGGCCGCCCTATCAAACACCTCCACACCATCCAGATCCTCCGCGACACCCTGGGCCTGGGGTGATGCATCTAGCGTGGCCCGTCTTACCGATAAAATTTTAGGCGGTTTGATTTCCGATTGATGATTGTTGATTTTTGAGTGCTGATTGGATGTTGAATTGGCCTGGCGTCACTTCAATAATCAAAAATCAGCATTCGGCACTCATCAATCGAAGGTGTACCCGAATAGTACGCAATCTGCTTGGCGGGCTACACTAGCAACCCGTGCGACAAGCTGGCGCAAGACCCGGCCATTCTGCGCGCGGCGGGGGGACAGGATGACACGATGACTGCGGGGAAGGGCGTGCAACCCTCGATTTGGCGAGGTATTCCGAGGCTTTGGAAGTGGCACACGGTTTGCAATGCAATAGCTGTCTGCCTGCCGATGCGGCCCACGTAGCCGCACCTGTTGGCGACCCGGTGTGGCGGGTGAAACGGACGGGCATCCGCGGCTCGGCATCGAATAACCCCTCGTTCAAATTAAACTATGAACACTATGACCATGTGGAATCCCATGCGGGATTTGGAAGAAATGCAAGACCGCGTGTTGCGCAGCTTCAGCAGGGGGCTGGGACGCCGCGTCCCCGAAGGCCAGCAACCGCTGACCATGTCGGAATGGGCGCCTTCGGTGGACATTGTCGAGGACGATCATGAGTACTTGATCAAAGCCGAGTTGCCGGAAGTCAACAAGGAAGACGTCAAGGTCACGATCGAAAACGACGTGGTCACCATCAAGGGTGAGCGCAAGTTCGAGAAAGAAGAGAAGGACAAGAAATACCACCGCATCGAACGCAGCTACGGCAGCTTCGAACGGAGTTTTTCGATTCCTGACGACGCCGCCCCGGATAAAGTCACCGCCGACTTCAAGGAAGGTTTGCTGGAGGTCCACCTCGGCAAATGCGAGGAAAAAAGATCGCCGCATATCGAAGTGGCGGTTACGTGAGCAAGTGCATCGGCGGGGGGTGTCTTTAGCATGGTGCCTCCCGCTCTTTTGCATTCAGCCTGGAATCCGGGATTCAGCGTCGCGGCTAACTTGGCTCGAATGAGGCATGGTGGGGAGCGGCGACGTTACTGTCGTCGTGCGGAAGGGTCGGCCATGAGCCGAGCCATAGGCACGTGCTCATGGGCCGCTCTTCCGCTGTCACCACAAAATGTGGTGGCTCCTCAGAGGGTTGTCAGGTGCCGGCCTTCTTGGTCCAGGAGTCTCGCAGGGCGACCGTGCGGTTGAACACGGGCTTGCTGCCGGGTTGGTGATCGGAGCTGTCGGCTACGAAATAGCCGATGCGCTCGAACTGGCAGGTGAAGCCGCGCTCTGCGGTGGCCAGGCAGGGTTCGATCTTAGCGGTGATTGTTGTTAGGGAGTGTGGGTTGATCACGGTGAGGAAGCCGCCCTCGGCGGCGTCGGGGTCCTCGACGGTGAAGAGGCGGTCGTAGATGCGTACCTCGGCATCGCTGCCGTGGGTGGCATCGACCCAGTGGATGGCGGCGCGGCATTCCACGCCCTCCGGAGTGCTGGCTCCAAGCGTGCCGGGCAGGACCTCGGCGCGGACGAGGGTGATATGGCCGGCGGCGTCTTTTTCGTAGCTGGTGCAACGAATGATATGGGCACCCCGCAGGCGCACGTGGCGGTCGGGCCCGAGGCGGTAGAATTTTTTCGGGGGGTCTTCCATGAAGTCGTCGCGTTCGATCCAGATTTCGCGGCTGAGGGCGACATGGCGGGAGCCGGCGGCGGGGTCTTGCGGGTGGTTGGGGATTTCTACTTGCGCGGTGGAGTTGGCTGGGAGGTTTTCCAGCACGACCTTGAGTGGGTCGAGCACGGCCATGCGTCGCGGGGCGCTGGTGTTGAGGAAATCCCTGACGTCAAACTCAAGCAACGCGACGTCAGTGGTGCCATTGAACTTGGTAATGCCCACGCGCCGGCAGAAATGGCGCAAGGCGGCGGCCGGGTAGCCGCGGCGGCGGAGGCCGGAGAGGGTGGGCAGGCGCGGATCATCCCAGCCGCCGACGTGGCCATCCTGGACGAGTTGCAGCAACTTGCGCTTGCTCATGATTGTATAACTGAGGTTGAGCCGCGCGAACTCGATCTGGCGCGGCTTGGAGGGCACCGGGCAGTTGTCGATGAACCAATCGTAAAGCGGTCGGTGGTTCTCAAACTCCAGCGTGCACAGCGAGTGAGTGATGTGCTCCAGCGCGTCTTCGAGAGGATGGGCGAAGTCATACATCGGATAGATATGCCACGCACTACCCGTGTTGTGATGCTCGGCGTGCAAAATCCGATAGATCACCGGATCGCGCAGGTTCAGGTTGGGCGAGGCCATGTCGATTTTGGCACGCAGCACGCAGTCGCCTTCCTTGAACTCGCCGGCCCGCATGCGGGCGAAGAG
>WBXE01000016.1 GCA_008932955.1 Verrucomicrobiota bacterium | reverse complement strand
CTTGGCTGGCCACGGCGAACATGACGACGGCTTCTACGTCCCCGAGTCACTGCGCAGCAGCCACTACGGCCAGGATTGCATCGAAGTAGCGACGCAACAACTGGTGGCCAAGGGCATCACCAGTACCGAGGAAATTTCCACGTGGCATGAGCAATTCGCCGCTGACGTGCAGCGCGCCGTGGCCCAAGCCCAGCAAGAAGCCCCGCCCGATCCCTATCGCGAGGACTGGACGGCCCTCTCCACCCGTTTCCCTATCAGCCAGTGAGTGTGACTTACATCGACGCCATCCGGGCCGCCCAGGAAAAACTCCTGCGCGACGACGAACGGGTGTTTTTATATGGTCAGGACATCGGCGTGTTCGGCGGGGCCTTCAAGGCCACCAAAGGACTCGCAGCCATGTTTCCCGGCCGTGTGTTTGATTCGCCCATCGCCGAGGACGCCATGATCGGCCTCGCCGTCGGGGCTGCCATCGAAGGCATGCGGCCGATCGTGGAAATGCAGTTTGCGGATTTCTCGTCCACCGCCTTCAACCAAATCGTCAATCAAGCTGCCACCCATTTTTACCGCACCGGGGTGCCCATCCCCATCACCGTGCGCCTGCCCTCCGGCGGCACCCCCGGCTCCGGCCCGTTCCACAGCCAAAATATGGAGGGCATTTACGCCCAATACCCCGGCTTGATTGTCCTCACCCCGGCCACCGTCGCCGATGCCTACCACCTGCTCATCGATGGCGTGGCCCTCGATGACCCAGTCATCTACTGCGAGCACAAATTCCTCTACCGCTGGCTCAAGGCCAAATCCATCAACAACGAGCACTTGCCCATCGGCCAGGCCCGCATCGCCAGACCCGGCAAACACGCCACCGTCGTCACCTACAGCGCCATGGTCCACGAAGCCGTGCGCGCCGCCGACCGCCTCCAAGCCGACGGCTGGGAAATCGAGGTGGTTGACCTCCGCTCGGTCAAGCCTCTCGACCTCGATACCATCCTCGCCTCGGTCGCCCGCACCGGCCGCTTGCTCGCCCTCGGTGAGGCGTTTCCCTGGGGCGGTGTGACCGCGGAGGTCGTAGCCCGCGTCTGCGAGCATGGCTTCCACCTGCTCGACGCGCCGCCGCAGCGCCTCAATTCCCGCGACACCCCCGTCCCCTATCACCCGAAACTCTGGGCATCCCACCGCCCCACCCCCGAATCCATCTGCGAAGCCCTCCGTCAATTGCTCTCGTTCTGAAGCAGCGGTAGGCCTAACAGCAGCTTGGGGTCGGTCCCGCTTTTCGAGCATCCGGCCCTGCTTCCACGGCACCATGCTTGAAAAGCGGGACCGACCCCAATTGGATTACGGCACCATGCTTGAAAAGCGGGACCGACCCCAATTGGATTAGCTATGCAGTGGCAGGCCTTGGATACTCCGCGCGCCGGCGGGCAAGCCTGCCGCAGTTTTCCAGGCGGTGGTGAGCCACCGCGCTCGAGGAGAGTGGGCTCAAGCCGGCGTTGCGTTAGCGAGGCCGGCGCGGAGCACGGCTTGCTGCAAGCGGGCGGCGACCTCGGTGATGGAGGTATTGCAGGGGATGATGCTGGCGAAGGGTTCGTCTTTGAGGGAGAGGAAGATTTGGCGGCAGCGATCGAGGGCATCGCGTTGCTCGAAGGCGTTGTTGGTATCGCCGCGCAAACCGATGCGCTGGTGGGCGGTAGTCACCTCTAGATCGAGGATGAGCAACAAATCGGGCGGCGGCGCGAACTCCTCGTTGCGCCGACGGATTTCCGCTGGATCGAAACCGCGCGCGCCCTGGTAGGCCATGGTCGAAAAGTAGTAGCGGTCGAGGATGAGCACTTTGCCGGCCGCCAGCGCTGGGGCGATGACTTCTTCCACATGTTGCCGCCGGTCCTTGAGGAAATACTCCAACTCCTGAGCCGGTTCCAAGCGCCCGCTGGCCGCCGAATCCCGCAATTTTTTCCCCCATGGGCCGTCGGTCGGCTCGCGACTGGTAAGCACCTCGCGGCCTTGGGCGGCGAACCACTCGGCGAGGAGCTGAACCTGGGTGGACTTGCCGGTGCCGTCGATACCTTCAATGACGATGAATATTCCGTGGGACATGGGGAAGCTCCAAGACAACAAGAGGCAAGCCACAAGACAAGACAAGAGACGCAGCGCTGCCGATTTATCTTCCCTGCAACCCTGGGCGGGCGGGTTTATTTGTTTGCCGGGTGCCGCGATTGAGGCCCGCGGTGAGATTCCGCCTTGCTTGCGGTAGCGTGAAACGCTTTGTTTCCCGGCGTCCGATCCACTTTGCTAAACCCAAGATCGAGCGAGAGTCGCCCCAATGAAGAATTCCTCCTCAGTCCTAGCCGCCATTGCCTGCACATGTGCGTTGACAGGTTGCGCCATGTTCAAAAAGGCGCCCGTCGTCGCTGCGTCGCCCACATTGGGGGTGCCTGCGTTGCCTGCGTTGCCTGCGTTGCCTGCGGCGACTTCCACCGAATCGCAGCCCAAGCCGCCGGATGACGACGGTTTGAGAACGGGCGACTTGCTGGTGATGCCCAAGGATGGTGAATATCGAGCGACTCATCCGGTGTTGCCCAAAGTCGACGCGGGTGCCGGCACGGTCATTGTCACCCCGCCGAGCGCAGCTAAACCCAGGCCGCCGGGCAAAGCGGAGGAATAAGTCATCGCGGCGTTGGCTTCAGCCGGCACTTGCCAGCAGGCTGCACGGAGTGCGGGGGGTTGCCCCGGTCTGGCGGGGGCGGGCTTGCCCATCGTGGAGCGGAGGGATGCATGAGGTTGCGCTGCGATGCGCACTGGCCAGCAAGCTGGCATGGCCTGGCGGCAGCAAGCTGCCGCACTCCGGGCCAAGTGAGTGGGTGGATAAGCGGCGTGGCAGTTCAGTGGGCAAAAATCTGCCATGGGTCACATCGGGTAGTACGCGTTCACTTGACGCGCAAGTATCCGGCGGCTATGTCGGTGGCGCATGCACGGATTTTCTTACAAGCAGGGTTCGCTTCACTGCGAAGACGTCGAATTGAAGCAATTGGCCGCCACCTATGGCACGCCGCTCTACGTTTATTCGGGCGGGACTATCACCGATCATTTTCGTCGGCTCGATGTGGCGCTCAGCGGGGTGCCGCACAAAATCGCCTATGCCGTCAAAGCCAACTCCAATCTATCGGTGTTGCGGCTGCTGGCCGCGGAAGGAGCGGGCTTCGACATTGTGTCAGGTGGCGAGTTGTTCCGGGTGCTCAAGGCTGGCGGCGATCCGGCGCATTGTACGTTTGCGGGGGTGGGCAAGACCCGGGCGGAAATCATCTATGCGCTGGAACAGGGGATTTACTCGTTCAACGTCGAAAGTGAGGAGGAATTGCGCTATCTCAACCAGGTCGCCGGCGAACTCGGCGTGGTCGCCCCGGCCGCTGTGCGCGTCAATCCCAACGTGGATGCCAAGACCCACAAATATATTTCCACCGGCAAGTCAGAGAATAAGTTTGGGGTGGATTTTGAGGCGATCGGGGGCCTCTACGAACGGGCATCCAAGGACCTGCCTCACATCCACTTGCGCGGCCTGCAAATGCATATCGGCTCCCAGCTCACCTCGATTGCGCCGTTCATCGAGGCGGTGGAAAAAGTCACCCCGCTGGTGCGCTTGCTCAAACAACGCCACGGCATCGAATTTTGGTCGATCGGCGGCGGCATCGGCATCGTCTATCAAAACTCGCTGGAGTCTGGCGCGGCCGAGTGGTGGCAGCAGCGCGATGCGAGTGATGCGCCGCTGACCATTGAGTGCTATGGCAAGGAGTTGGTGCCGCGCTTGCAGGAGCTGGGGCTCAAGATTTTATTAGAGCCGGGGCGTTACATTGTGGGCAACGCCGGGGTGTTGCTCACCCGTTGTCTGTACGAGAAAAAGGGCTTGGCCAAGACGTTCAAGATTGTCGATGCCGGGATGAATGACCTGATTCGGCCGGCGCTGTACGAGGGGCATCATGACATTGTGCCGTTGATCCAGCCTGCCAGTGATGCGCAGGTGGTGGTGGACGTGGTCGGGCCGATCTGCGAGAGTGGCGACTTTTTCTGTCAGGACCGGGCGCTGCCGGACTTTCAGCCGGGCGAGAGCGTGGCGCTGATGTCCGCCGGGGCCTATGGCTTTGCGATGGCCTCCAACTACAATTCGCGGCCGCTGCCCGCCGAGGTATTGGTCGAGGGTGGCAGTGCCACGCTGGTTAGGCGCCGCCAGGATTTTGATGCCTTGATCGAGGGGGAACTGTGAGCTCGGCCGCGCCGCGCTACCTCTATCTGAAGTTGCATTTGTTAGTGGCGCTGCTGGCAACCACCGGGGTGCTCGGTCGGCTCATCACGCTCTCGGCCACCGGTCTGGTCGCTTGGCGCGCCTTGCTGGCGGCGCTGGGGGCGGGCGTGGTGGTGCTGGTGATGCGGCGCAAGTTGTGGCTGCCGTGGCGCAGCGCGGCGGCATTGCTGGGTATCGGCGGGATTGTGGGCCTGCATTGGATGTGTTTTTTCGGTGCGATCAAGCTCGCCAACATCTCCATCTGCCTGGCCGGAATGGCCACGATCGCATTTTTCACCGCCTTCACCGAACCATTGATAGAACGGCGGCGGGTGCGGCCGCTGGAAGTCTGGCTCGGCTTGCTGGTGGTCCTTGGGATTGTGCTGGTGGCGGGCTTTGAGCCGGATCGGTGGTTAGGATTGGGGGTGGCGCTGCTCGGAGCGCTGTTTGCCGCGGTGTTTCCGGTGTTAAATCAGCACATGGTGCGCCAACGGCGGCAAGACCCACTGGTGATGGTCGCTTGGGAAATGACGGGTGCCTGCGTGATTTGTGTCATCGGCTTGTACTGGAGCGATGGAGCCGGGGCGTATGTAGCGCTGCTGGATTGGCGTAGCTGGGACTGGCTTTGGCTGTTGTGGTTAGGTTGGGTGTGCACGGTGTTTGCGCATGCCTATCACATTCATCTGTTGCGTCACCTCAGCGCGTACACCGGCAATTTAGCGATGAACTGCGAACCCATCTACGGGATTTTAGCTGCGGCGGTGGTGTTTGGGGAGCACCGCGAGCTGCACCCTGGGTTCTACGTTGGCTGCCTCACCATTGTGACGGCCAATCTGCTGCACCCGTGGATTCTGAGCCGGCTAAGAAGACGCAAGACTTGAAGACGCAAGACTGGACTTAGAAGCGCCATGCGCTGCCCAAGAAGACAGAAGACTGGAAAAGGCGAACATCGAACGTTCAACATCGAACGCCGAACAGAAGAGGCGAAAGAAACAGACAGAAGGCGTTGTCTTTCTCTCTTCGGTTCCACGTTCGATGTTCGCATTTCCCAAGACGTGCCATGCACGGTCCAACGGCTCTGCTCTTGTCTTGGAGCGCAGCGGTCTTGTGTCTTGGAGCGAAGCGGTCTTGTGTCTTCTTCAGCCCTCTTCTTGCTCTTGCTTGGTCAGTTTGGGCGGGATGAGATAGAGCAAGGTGCCGTAACGGCTGGGTAGGTTGAGGCGCAGGCAGGCGAGGGAGCCCTTTTTTATTTCGACGGCATCGCCGTAGGCGCCGAGGCACCATTGGATGAGGCGGGAGAGATCGGGTTCATGGCCGACGATGGCGACGCGTTTAAAATCGTGGAAGGCGGCCAATTCGGCGAGGGCGGTTTCCGGAAAGCACCCGCAAGCCAGCCAGCCCTGGACGACTGGGCCGGGCAGTCCGGCGGCTTGACAGAAGTCCTCGGCGGTTTGCACGGCACGTACCAGTGGGCTGCTAAGCACAATCTCTGGGGTGAGCTTGGCCGCTTTGAGCAAGTGGCCTGCCCGGCGTGCCTGCTGGCGGCCTTTATCAACGAGCGCACGGGCAGAGTCGCCCTGTGGGTGGTCTGTCTCCGCTTTGCCGTGGCGCAATAATATGAGTTCCATGCCGGGAATTTTGAATTTCAGATTTCAGCTTTTCCTCAGTCGTCTCACATGGTCATGCCGCCATCCACGGCGATGACCTGGCCGGTGATGTAGCGAGCAGCGGGGCTGGCCAGGAAGGTGACGAGGGAGGCGATGTCGGCGGTGTCGCCGAACGAGCCGAGCGGGATTTTTTGGAGTACGGCATCGCGGAGGGCTTGGGGCAATTCGGCGGTCATGTCGGTGGTGATGAAGCCCGGGGCGACGGCGTTGCAAGTGACGGCGCGGCCGGCGAGTTCGCGGGCGACGGCCTTGGTAAAGCCGATCAGGCCGGCCTTGCTGGCGGAGTAATTAGTTTGGCCGGCATTGCCGATGAGGCCGATGACGGAGGCGATGTTGATGATGCGCGGATCCTCGGCTTTGATCAGGATGCGCATGAATGCTTTGACGGTATTGAAGGCGCCCTTGAGGTTGGTGTCGAGCACGGTATCCCAATCTTCCTCTTTCATGCGCATGAGCAAGCCGTCGCGGGTCACGCCGGCGTTATTGACTAGGATATTGACGCTGCCGAGATCTTCGCCGATGCGTTTGGCCAATTCTTGCACTGCGGCGTGATCCGCCACGTCCACCGCGTAGGCCGTCGCCGCGCCGGGATACTCGGCGTTGATCTCCTCGGCGGCCTTGCCACAACTCGCCGCGCTGCGGCTGACCACGGCTACTTTGGCACCTTCAGCGGCTAGCGCGCGGGCGATTTCTTGTCCGATTCCGCGACCACCGCCGGTGACCACCGCTGTCTTA
Organism: Verrucomicrobiota bacterium; assembly: GCA_008932955.1. Lineage (GTDB taxonomy): Bacteria > Verrucomicrobiota > Verrucomicrobiia > Verrucomicrobiales > Akkermansiaceae > Luteolibacter. Next base: position 14,694 of record WBXE01000016.1, on the reverse strand, counting down.
TTGGCAAAACGTTGCATGAGAGTAGTTTGGCGGGCTGGGGAGGGGGTGTCAATCGCCTAGACGGCAGGTTCAAATGAATCGGTGTGGGTGCAGATGGCGGATTTTGTCCTGATCGCCGCCCCGGCCCTTCCTCATGCGGCCGCCAAGCTCAGGAGTCCTTGATTTTGGTGAGTCAGGTGGCATGCGCGGCCCCCCCTTCTGAATCATGGATTGAAAAAACTCGGGGGCAGGTAAATTTATTTCGGATTTCCGAAGTTTTTTGTTTGACGTGGGGGCTTATTCGAGTAGTTTTTTCGTGTCGCGACATTATAGGCGGTCCGATTGAGGCGTCTTTAAGGTTAATGGGTTTTCCTTGAAGATGATCAGTCGGATCGCTTTTTTTGTATGCCAAGCTGAAGCCGAGCAGGAAGCGGGGCTAGGCTAAAAAACCGTCATGAGCCCGATCTACGAATCCGAGAAACTACTCGCTGAGTACCTGCTGTTTCATTACGCAGCGGCGGATGAAATTTTACCGCCCGGACGTGCCTGGCCGGCAGGGATGAGCGCGGCCTTGGACTTTCCGTGTCGCACAGTGGCGCATTTTAGTGGGGAGCAGGTGGCCCGCGGGCTCGACCTCGGTTGTGCGGTAGGTCGTTCGAGTGTTGAAATGGCCAGGACTTGTGATGAGGTGCTGGGGATTGATTTTTCCCAAGCCTTTATCCGCGCGGCCGAAGCGCTGGGTGCTGGCGCAGCGCTGGAGTATCAGCGGCTTGAGGAGGGGGCGCAACGCACGGCGCTCACGGCCCGCCGGCCTGCCGGGTGGGCTGGCGGGAGGCTGCGGTTTTGTCATGGCGACGCGATGCATCTGGCGGCGGACCTAGGGGCTTTTGAGCGGGTGCACGCCGCCAATCTGCTGTGCCGACTCAGCGAGCCGCAGCGCTTGCTCGAGCGCTTGCCAGCGTTGGTGCAGCCTGGCGGGGAGTTGGTGCTGGCCACCCCCTGCACTTGGCTGGAGGAATTCACTCCACCGGCCCATTGGCCTGCCACCAGCACGCTGGCCTGGCTCAAGGCGGCGCTGGCACCGTGGTTTTCGCTAGAGCGGGAGGCGGAGGAGCCCTTTCTCATCCGTGAAACCGCCCGCAAATTCCAGTGGTCCACGGCCATGGTGACGGTTTGGCAACGTAGTAAAGATTCATGAAGGATTGGCGCTTTCATTGGCGCCGGTACGTGCTAGACTCCCCGCCATGCGCTTGATCCGATTTGGCGACAAGGGAAATAAGAAGCCCGGCGTCTGGCTGGCCGATGGTCGCCGAACCGGTGCCAGCGGCCAGCGGCTTGGCGGACTCAAGCAACAGGTGATCGCCTTCCGAACTCACAACTCCAACGGGCTTTGAAAGGTCAGGCCGCCACCTCCACTTGGCCCAAACCGGCGGGCGCTCCACATCCGGTGGCCTGCCATTTTTGCGATACCTTGCACGAGGCGAGCGCCGTGCCCGAGGGCTCGGCCGCCCGCTGCCGGCGCTGCGGGGTGCTGCTCTATCAAAATCGTTCGGCCTCGCTGGTGCGGGTCACGGCATTTTCGCTGGCGTCGCTCATTTTGATGGGGATCGTCAACATGTTTCCGTTTTTGACGATGGAGGCCAACGGCATTAAGACCGAGCTGAGTTTGTTGCGTGCGGCTAGCGAGTTGATTCGGGAGGGCAGCGCGGCGATTGGCTGGTGTGTGGCGGTGTTCACCCTAGTGGCACCGCTGGCGATGGCCGGTGGCATGCTGTATGTATGCGGCCCGCTGTTGCATGGGCGAGCGGCCCCCGGTGCCAGGCACGTTGCGCGCTGGCTTAGTCGCACCGAGCCGTGGAACATGATCGAGGTTTTTTTGTTGGGAGTGTTGGTCAGTCTGATGAAATTGGGCAAGATGGCGGATTTGTGCTTTGGAGTGGGGTTTTGGGCGTTTGCCGTGCTGATGGTGTGCATGGCCGCAGCGGTGGCCGGGATTGATCGCAATGAACTGTGGGACCGCCTGGAGGTGGCTGCCGAATGAGCCAGCCCTCACCACAACTGCCACGCGCCATCGATCAAGGGCTGGCCAATTGCGAGAGCTGCGGCAAAATCACCCCGGTGGTGGCCTGCCGCTGCCCGCGCTGTGGTAGCACGCTGCATTTGCGCAAGCCCGCGAGTCTGCAACGCACCGTTGCGTTGCTGGTGGCGGCCTGCGCGCTGTACCTGCCGGCCAATTTGCTGCCGATCATGACCATTTCGGAGTTGGGCAATGTGATGGCATCGACGATATTGGAGGGGATGGTGGAGTTTTGGCATCGCCAGGCCTATCCGATTGCGATCGTGATTTTTGTCGCCTCGATCCTCATTCCGATCGTTAAAATCGTCGCCCTGGTGTGGTTGTGTGCGGCGGCAGCGGGCAAGGTGCATCCCTCGCCGCGCATCCTGGGGCGGATCTATTGGTTCACCGAATTATTAGGGCGGTGGTCGATGGTGGATATATTTGTGGTTTCCATATTGGTGGCGTTGGTGCAGTTTGGCGCGTACATGACGATCACGCCGGGACCGGGAGCGCTTGCGTTTGCGGGAGTGGTGGTGCTAACGATGTTTGCGGCGATGAGCTTTGACCCGCGTTTGTTATGGGATCGTTTGGAAATTATGAATGCCACAGAGACACCGTCACCCACGACTGATCATGAGTGAGACCGCAGCCAAAACACCTGTGACGCCGGAGTTTCGCGCCGCCCAGCGCTGGAACATGGTATGGGTCGTGCCAATTATCGCCGTAATCATCGGCAGCTGGTTGATTTATCAGAGCCTGGCCTCGCGCGGGCCCACCGCCCAGGTGCGCTTTGAGACCGCGGATGGGATTGCCGCCGGCAAGACCGAAGTGCGCTGCCGCTCGGTGCGTGTGGGCATGGTCAAGGATTTGGAATTGGCCGGGGATTTGAAGTCGGTGCTCGTCTATCTCCAGATGGATCGCCATGCCGCCTCCTTGCTGTGTGAGGACACCCGCTTCTGGGTGGTGCGACCGCGGGTGAGCGCCACGGATATATCCGGGCTGGGCACCTTGCTCACCGGGGCCTACATCGAGGTGGAACCGGGCAGCGGGCCATCTGGAATCAGCGCCTATCGCGGGCTGGAGGAGCCGCCGCCGACCAATCGCAACGTGCCGGGTCGGCGTTTGGTGCTCTCGGCGGATGAGGCGGGGTCGCTGGCGGTGGGATCGCCGATTTTCTATTTGGGGGTGGAAGTCGGCCGCATTGAGAAACGCGAGCTGGCGCCGGATGCTCGGCAGGTCTACTACCATGCCTTTGTGCGTGAGGAATTCAGCCCGCTGGTGCGGGAGAATACCCGTTTCTGGAATGCCAGCGGCGTGGATATCAGTGCCGGAGCCACTGGCATCAAGGTGCGTACGCCGTCGTTTCAGGCGATGCTGGCCGGTGGTGCGACGTTTGGTATTCCGGACGGTCTGGAAGCTGGCAAGCCGGCAACGGACAACATGATGTTTAAACTTTATGCGGATGGGGAAGAGGCGCGGAGTACGCTGTTCAATCCGAGTTTGAAAGTGCTGTTGCTTTTCGATCAATCCGTGCGCGGCCTGACCAAGGGGGCCGCGGTGGAATTTCGCGGCATCCCGATTGGGCGTGTGGTCAACGTGTCATTTGACTATCTGCCAAGCGGCAAGGATTCGCGGGTGCCGGTGCTCGTTGAGATGGATCCGGCGCTGTTGAGGCGCAGCATGCAGGGGCAGGTGGCGGGGCCTGACGGAGAGTTTTTGAAACAAGCGGTGGGGCAGGGTCTGCGAGCGGGGCTGAAGATCGAGAGTTATATTACGGGCACGCTGTTTGTGGACTTTGCCTATTACCCTGATACTCCAGAGGCGGAAGGGGGCCAGGTCGGTGAGTATGCCACCGTGCCCACTCTGTCATCGGGCTTCGCGCAACTGGAGATGAAGGTCACCGCCATGCTCGACAAGATCCAAGCCTTGCCGCTGGATGAGGTGATGGGCCACATCGCCAAGGCAGCCGAGGAATCTGCCACCACGATTGCCGCGGCCCGCGGCACGCTCGATGAGATCAATGCCACCGCCGCGGCGACTCGCAAAATGTTGAATGACCCGCAATTCCGCGGCCTGCCCACCGACCTGCGCCGGACCCTCGCCGACTTGCAAAAAACCATTGCCAGCGTTGGGCCGGATGGCAGCATGCAAGGCGACTTGTTGCGTACTCTCGATGAATTGCGGGCCTCGCTGCGAGCGATCAAGGGGTTCTCCACGACGCTGGATGACAAGCCCAATTCGCTGCTCTTTGGTCGGGATTCATCCGGCAATCCACAGCCGCGTGCACCGCGAACCAAACACTGAAGCCCCAGCCATGTACAAAACCATCCCCCCTGTACTTTGCGCATTGATCCTCGCCGGTTGTGCCGGTGTCCCGCGCTCGTTTTATATGCTAACGGCCGATGGTCCGGCCCCCTCAGGCAGCGGCGCTGGCCTCGGCGTTGGCCCGGTGGTGTTGGCCGAATACATTGACCGCCCCAACCTCGTGCTGCAAGACGCGCCCAACCGCCTGGCAGTGGCGGAAAATCACCGCTGGGCGGGCGACTTGGCCGCTTCTATCGCCCGCGTCACCTCGGCCAATCTCGGCCGCCGCCTGCACACAGGTAACCTCCGCACCTATCCGTGGCCACACGACGAGGAAATGAGCCGCCAAGTGACTCTCGATATCCGCCAGTTCCACGGCAGCGCCGACGGCTACGCGGTCATCGAGGCTGGCTGGCGGGTTTACTCCTTGCCCGGCCGTAAGCTCACAGCCTCGCGCACCTTTGTTGCCCGCGAGCAGCTAGTCGCCGATGGTTATCAGGCGCTGGTCGCCGCCCAGTCGAAGTTGTTGGCCCGCCTCGCCGCCGACATTGCTGCTGCCATACCAAGCAAATAGTCACCAAGTATGGACGACCAGACCTTGTTTGAGAAAATCTGTGATAAGCAAATCCCGGCGACGGTGGTTTACGAAGATGAGCGCTGCGTGGCATTTCGTGACATCTCCCCGCAGGCCCCAGTGCATATCCTCATCGTGCCGCGCCAGCCGATTCCGCGCTTGGCCCTGGCCACTGCGGACGACTCCACCTTGCTCGGCCACTTGTTGCTCACTGCGGCCGAACTTGCCCGCGGCGAGGGCGTCGCCGAATCCGGCTTCCGACTGGTGATCAATAACGGCCCTCATGGTGGTGAAGCCGTGCCTCACCTCCACATCCACCTGCTCGCCGGTCGCCAATTGCAATGGCCGCCGGGCTAGAGTGCTGGCGAGGCGAGCACTTCCAGCTTTACAGGCACCACGCCGCGGGCCGCGAAGCCCAGGCGTTCCGCTACGCCGATGGACACATCGATGATGCGCCCGGTCATGTAGGGGCCGCGATCTGTGATGGTAACTACCTCGGCTTTACCGTTGCTCATGTTGGTCACCCGCACGGTGCTTCCCAAAGGCAGCGTCTTGTGGGCGGCGGTTGCAGCCGTGTTGCTTAAAAATCTGCCGCTGGCCGTCTGTTTGCCGGCGTTGGTTCTGATCGAATACCACGATGCTTTCCCGTTCTGGACGGATTGAACCGGCCTGCAATCGGGAAATTTCGAGGTGGCTTTGGTCGTGGCATTGCCACTGGCAGCGCAACTAGCAAAAGGAATGACGCCGGCGATTGCCAGGGCCACGGATTTTAGGTTCCGGGTCATGTTCATCGTTGAGGTGGCCCTTGCGGGGCCCCCTTTGATATAGGCCCTATCCGTCAGAGGCAAGGAAAATTTGCGTGGGGGTTAAAGGGGCATTTTTCCATATTTTACAAGCGTTCCAGGCGATGTTTTTAAGAAAACTTGACAATAAAACGGCGGTTTTTTTGCGGTTTTTTGGGGTTTAGCCGCGCATGACCGTCACCACCAGCACGCATTTAAAGCCGGCGCGGCGGAGGGTAGCGGCGCAGGCCTCGACGGTTGAGCCGGTGGTTAGAACGTCGTCGATGAGGATGGCGCCTGTGCCGGAGGCGGGGTTGGCGAGGTGGCGGCGGCCAGCAGAGGTGAGTGCGAAAGCGCCGCGAAGGTTGTTGAGCCGCGCCCTGCGGCCGAGCAGCGCCTGGGTATCAGTGCGGCGGATCCGTTTGAGGGCGGCAAGTACTGGCAGGGCCGTGTGTTTGGCCACAACGCGGGCGATTTCCGTCGCTTGATTGAAATTGCGGTGCTGCAGGCGAGCGCGGTGCAGTGGCACCGGGACGAGTGGCCAGTTGGCCTGAAGCGCGGGGCCCAAGCGCTCATCGTCGAAAGCTTCCGCGGCCAGGCGGCCCAACTCGGAGGCTAGATGGATGGCGCGGCCGTATTTGAGCTGGTGAATCAAGAGGCGGGTGCGTTCGTCGCGCAACATCACCGGGCGGGCAAAGCCGAAGGCAAAGTCCAATTCGCCACAATTGGGGCATTGGAACGGCCCCTCGATGTGCCCGTGAAACGGTTCCCCACATTTTTCACAAAAAGGCCTCGGGAGCCGTGGTAAATCCCGATTGCAGGAATCGCACAGCGAGCGACCATCCCGCAGCACCACTCCGCACAGCGCGCACTGCGGGGTGTACACAAAGTCGAGGAGGCGAGTGGCCAGCTTCTGCCAGCGGTGGCCCTGGATGCGCATGTCTCACTCTAACGCTACCTGCGGGAATGAAAAGCCCGATGTGGGGCTGCTGAGGGACAGGATGGCCGATCCACGTGGCGCGGGCAACTTGCCCGCCGACATTAAGGTGGCGGTTTCTCTGGCCTTGCCTTGGCGAGGTCCTCCGGCTACCCTCAAGCCATGGAAAGTCACGAATGGCGCGAACACACCGCCGAGGGGCCTAGATATTACAGGGCCACCCACCATGGGGAGCGCTGGACGATTCTGAGCACGTTGAAAACCGATCCGGATTGGGAGAAACTCGATCCGGCGGCGATTCCCGAGGAGGTGTGGCGAGCCTTGCGCGACGTGGTCTGGCGCAAGTACCAGCGCCGACGCTGCCCGTGGGAACGCGTTGTGGAGCTCGATAAAATCCTCGGCGACGAACCCGCCCCCGAAGGCCGCTGAGTCGGAAAATAGAAGTTCAACAAAACTCGCGCTTAGATTAACCACGGATTACACGGGTTTTACGGATTAAAACAGGAGTCGTCAGGAGCTGCTGCTGTGCTGCAAATGGCGTGCTAATCCAAAGCCCAAAAAATCCCTGAAATCCGTGGTTTGATGCTCGAATTTCAGATTTCAGCTTCGGAGTTTGGGTTCAACCCGAGGTCATTCAAACAAGCTGGGCTCTGGCTCATCGAGTCCGACGATCGGCCGCTGGAGCATTCGCTCGTAGATATCGAAGTATTGTTTGGCCATCACGGTATGGTCGAAGCGGCTGCGAGCGTCGCGCATGATGCGCTGCATGTGCAAAGCACGCGTTGCGAGAGGCAGCCGGGCAAATATCATGGCCTCGTCGATGGCCCAGCGCAGGCCGTTGGTGCCGTAGTGCTTGAAGGAAAATCCGTTGCCGCTGTGGCCGGCTAGGTTGAGGTGTTGGATCGTGTCGTGCAGTCCGCCGGTGTCGTGAACGATGGGTAGCGAGCCGTAAGCCGTGCTGACCATTTGAGGCAGGCCGCACGGTTCAAAGAGTGAGGGCATCAGCGTGAAATCGGCAGCGGCGTAAGCCAGACGGGAGAGTCGTTCGCGGAAATCGCAGACGGCGACGCGGCCGTGGAGGCCGTGGAAACGCACAATGTTGTGGAAGGGTTGTTGGAAATCGCCGTTGGCAATGATGGCCACCTGCACGCCCTCATGGCGGAACACATCGATGATGTCGTAGAGGATGTGTGCGAGGAGTTGGCAGCCCTTTTGGATGGGATCGAGGCGCGAGGGCCAGAAGAAGAGCGGGGCGTCGGGGTTGAGTTCAAGTCCGAGCTCCTGCTGCAAGGCAAGTTTGTTCGCCCGCTTGCCGGCAATAACCGTCTCCGCCGTGTAGTTTTGCGCCAGATGGCTATCGCTGGCCGGGTCATACGACGCATCCGGGGCGTTGAGAATGCCCGCCGCGCACCCAGCGTAGCATTTCTGGGCAATCTCATTGCGGATGTGTCCGGGCACAAAATCGTGCTTGCCGTCTACCACCTCGCTTAGAAACGTCGGACTGACCGTGTTGATGAATGTGGAGCCGAAAATGCCACTTGCCAGAAAATCGACCGGGACGCATTCGCGGGCATGTTCGTAACTGCCGGGGCTGCGTTTGAAGTAGAGGTGCGGCCAGAATTGTGCGGCGTCGATGCCGCGGTCTTCGATGGCGGCAAGGGTCATATCGTGGCTATGGATATTGTGGACGGTGAACAGGCAGGGGATGCCCAGGCGGCGGGCCTCCCCAGGGATGAGCCCTGTCATCCAGTCGTTGCAATGGATCAGGTCGGGCTTGACCAGCGGAATGATGGTGTTGATGACCTCGCGCTGGAAGGCGAGGGCGATTTTCGCCAGTTCGTCCCGATACCCGCCGTAGACCGCGTCGCGGTAGTAGAAAATGCGGTCTTCCGCCAGGTGGATGCGGGTATTGGGCAGTCTGCGATGGTACATCCGCATTTCCTCGCTAATGAGATTGCCTGACTCCATCCGGAACAGGCGCCGGTAATGCGGCAACGCCACATGCACGTCCGCCCCCAGATCGAAGAGGGCCGACACCAGCGACGCCGACACGTCGGCCAATCCACCCGCCTTGGCCGTCAGCCGTTGTGCCATGTCGCCCATGCCGTTGGGCAAACTGGTAATCTCCGGGGTGACCAGCAAGATGCGTGGGTCGCTACGGCGGCGCGGGCTGGTAGTGCGGTTTGATTCCATTGGCAGCTGATGGATCGAAGTCGATGTGACGAACACCGACTCGGGCAATTTATCCGAGCAAACCCACGCTGTGAATCTACCTTGGTTAGTAAAATATGAGTCACCCCATTTAAATACAAGTAAAAACGCGGGCGTTTTCGCATGTGAGGGCTGGGGCAAGTCGCTCCGGCCTTCGAGCAGCTGTCTGTGACTATTTTTCCCCTGCGGGAAAAGTCGCTGGCCTATGTGCATCGCGCATATCTTGCGCATCGACGCTCATAGAGCGCAGCTACATGCGTCCCTGTGGCCAGCCTTGCAGCGGCGGTCATAGACGCGCCGCTACACTTGAAGACATCTGAGGGAGGTTTTGCCTAACGACAAGCCCGTCACTTTTTTTTGCGCAGGAATGGCGGCAAATCCAGATCCTCACCATCGACGACGTTGGGCACCTGACCCTCGAAGCGGCCACGCGGCGTGGAGTCGAAAGATAACTCGTTCTGCGGGGTCTGGGATTTGAGACCGAGTTTGAGTTTGGGCGGCTCTGGCTCGTCATCCGCGCCATTGCTCAATGGAGCTGCCGGCGCGGAGGCTGCCGCCGCGGAGGCGGCCGGCGGATCGTTAGCGACAGCGGGGGTGTCCCATGGGGCTTGGTCTGAATCGTTAGATAGGGCAGCGGGTTGAAGCAGCTCCGACGTATCCTCGGGGAGCGAGGCTTCGCCTGAAGTGGGCGCAGGGCTGGGAGCGGCCTCCGCTGGCGTGGGCTCAGCGCTGCGGAATTCGGTTTGAAAACCACTGGCAACGGCGGGTGGGTCGAGCGGCGCGGTGGTAGCAAAGAGTGCTTGGGCGGGACTGCTGGCGGGCTGACTGCGGCGCGGTTTGAGGGGCGCGGGAGCAGCAGGCGGCAATGATTCTTCGGGGGTGGACGGGCTGAGGATTTCGGTGGCGGTGCTCAAGTGGCGGGGCGAGGCGGTGAGCGAGTCTTCAGGCAAGGCGCTGATGAGAGTGATCGAGAGATTTTCGCCCATGGCCGGATCCACCACCGCCCCAAACAGGACATGCGCGCTTTCCGGGATGAATTTTTGCAGGCGCTGCATGAGGAGTTCGACCTCATAGAGTGTGAGGTCCTCGCCGCCGCAGAGGTGGACGAGCACGGTTTGGGCCGCCTTGAGCAAGGCTCCTTGATCGAGCAGCGGGCTGGCCAGGGCATTGCGTAGCGCGCCTGCTGCGCGGTCCTTGCCCTTGGCAATGCCCGAGCCAAACAGACAGCGCGAGCGGTTGGTGCGCAGCGCGCTCATCAGATCGTCGAGGCCGATATTGATGAGGCCGGGCCGCACGACGAGGCGGATGACTGCCTTGATCGATTCGCAGATCATGTGGTCGGCGGCGGCAAACGCTTCGTGAATGCCTTGCTTGGCTAGCACCAATTCACCCATGCGGTTGTTATCAAAGGTGACCAGCGCATTGGCCAGCACGGCGAGTTCGTTGAGGGTGGTTTCCGCTTGATCACGGCGGCGGCGACCTTCAAAAGCAAATGGCATGGTGGCAAAGACAACGACAAACGCGCCTTCCTCACGCGCAATCCGAGTGAGCGCGGGTGCCGCCCCGGAGCCGGTGCCTCCACCCAACCCGACACATAGGAAGACGATTTTGCGGCCGCGCAGCGCATCGCGGATTTCGGTCTCGGCTTCGAGCATGGCCTGATGGCCCAGTTCGGGATCGCCGCCAGATCCCAAGCCTTTCGTTAGATTGCGGCCGAGCTGGATTTTCTCCCCGGCGACGCAAGCGGCGAGGGTGCGCACATCGGTGTTGAGGGCTAGCAATTCGGTGCCTTCGCTGCCATCGATGGCGACGCGTTCGAGCATGTTGACACCGGCACCGCCGAGGCCGACAATTTTAACGGCGGAACTGGGCAGGGTGGGCTGGGGCGTGCGATGATAGGGAAGCATAAGAAGTGGTTGGTTAGATCAGAGGCAGGGGCGGGCGGGTGCTAGAAAGGAAGAGGCAAGGGATTGCGGCGGCGTTTTTCAAAAAACGGATTTCACGGAATGAAGAGGATGACACGGAAAAAATGACTGTGACACATCAAATCTAAGGCTCCCTCATAAGGTGAAGGCCATGAATTGCATAACTCGTTTCCCATCCGTAAAATCCGTGTCATCCGTGGTTTTTTGCTCGAAACTCACCTTGCAACTTCGGCCTTGCGGTTTCATTTGCCGAAGGGCCAGAACAGGTTGAAGACCTTGCCAAACATTCCGGGCGGGGCCGCGCGTTCGGTTTCCAATATCTGAGCGTAGCGGATCAGGCCGATCGCCGTGGCGTATTGCGGGTCTTTGAAACTGGCCTGCACGCCGCTGATTACCGGCGGTTCGGGCCGATAGATATCACGTCCGAAAACCTGGAATGCCAATTCGCTGAAGCCGCGCATCAGGCTGGTGCCTCCTGTTAGGAAGATTCCGGCACCGATGGCCTTGACGGACCCCTCTGGCAAGCGCTGGTAAACGAGGTGGAGGGTTTCCTCGAGGCGCTGGCGGATGATTTCATTGAGAATGGAGCGGTGGACTTCCACTTCCGCATAGCCGCGGTCGTCCACCAACTTGGCCATGCCGACCGAGCGGGCCGGATCCGGCGAGGCATCACCTTCCATGATTTTGAGTTTTTCGGATTTGGAAAATGCCAGGCCGGTGACCAGGTGGATATCGTTGGTGATATGATCGCCGCCGACCGGGATGCAGCCGGAAGCGGCGATTGCCCCGTCCAGATAGAGGGCGTAATCGGTGGTGCCGCCGCCGATATCGATGACGAGGGCGCCGCGTTCGCGCTGCTCTTGATTGAGGGCCATCTGGGCGGTGGCGATGGGCGAAAAGACGATATCATCGACCTCCAGCGGGGTTTCTCGCACCAAGCGGATGCTATTTTGGATGCGTGAGCCAATGCCGTGAACTATGTGAAAGTCCGCCTCCACGGTTTTTCCAAACAGGCCGACCGGGCTGGTTTTGTGCTGAAGATCATCCAGTAGATAGTTGCGGATGATGGGATGGAGATGAACGTGATCCGGCGGGATGTGGACATCGCGGGCAATCGTGAGGGCTTCTGCAACATGCTCCGGTGCGACGGTCGATTGCCCCTCGGGCAGGCGGAAGGTGCCGCGGCTGTTGAGACCTTGGATATGCGCGCCGGTGACGGCCAGATAGACGCTGCCGATTTCCACATCGCTGGCATCTTCAGCTTTCACTAAGGCATCCTTAAGGCAAGCGCGGGCTTGCGGAAAGTCATAGACTTCGCCCTTGCGCACGCCGACGGTTTTGGTGGTGCCGATGCCGAGGATTTTCACCGCGGTATCAGGCTTAACCTCACCGACGACGATGCAGGTTTTGCTGGTGCCGATTTCCAGACCGACATGAATTTTTGAGTGGCGTGCCATTGGGTTAGGAACAGATAGAGGGGCTCAGTCCTGCTTGCGTTGGGTTTTCTGATCGCGGCTGTGGCGATCCTGACGGCTGGTTTTGGAGGCAGTCGCCGCCACCGGAATGGCCACAGGTAGGGCTACCGGCACGGCCCGCGGGATCGCCTTCGGGAGGATCTTGGCGCTTACCTTTGAGGTGACCTTCGCAGTAGCGTTTGAGGTGATCTTCGCGGTGACCTTCGCGTCGAGCACCGGAGTGGCCTTCGGGAGTGACTTCGGGGTGGTGTTAGCGACTGCGGCGGAGGCTGGTGCGGAGGCTGGGACGGTTTTCGGGGGGGGCGCCAAGGTGGGCTTGGGCAGGGATTTTGGCAGCTGCGCTGCGTGGTGGGCGGGCTCGGCGGTTGCGCTGGTCTCGGCGGGCTCGGCGATGGGTTCTGGATCGGGTTGGGGATCTGGAGTGGTGACTGGGGCAGCGAGGTGGGCGGTGGCGATGGTGACCGGGACGTTTTCCTTGGGGATCAAGTTGATGGTGGCCATGGCATAGCCTTTGATTTCGGCGTGCCGAAGGGCCGCACGCAGGTTGGCCACCTGTCGTGCATGATCGCTCAAACCCAGGGTGGCAACAGTGCCGCCGCTGGTGGTCAGGCGCAGCGACCAGCTATTGGCTTGTTCGATAGTATCGATCCAATGAGGGGCATCCGAATCGCTGGTATTCGCACTGGTCAGCAGCCGCAGGCAGCGCTGCAACTCGGGTTGGAGGATTTTCTTACCCACGGCAATGGCTTGCTTGTCGCGGGCAGGCAGCACGATCATGGGCAGGCTTGCCACCTTTTCCAACTGGCGCGGAAGGCACGGATAGGCAATGTCATGCTCATCCACCAGCATCGCCCCGGCACTGCGAGTGGCCGGCAGGCCGGCGGCCGGGCAGGCGATCCAAGCCCGCGGCGAACGGGCGGTGACGCGCACCACCAAGGTGCCCGGCAATTGGCGTTGGACTTGGGCATCGGCGAGCTGCGGCAGGTGGCTTAGGCACTGGGTTAGTGCCTCGAGGTCGAGCTGAAACAGGTTGGCTCGCAGATTGATGCCGGTGAGTTTGACGAAATCAAGTTCGTCGATGACGGGATTGGGGTTGAGATCGACCGCCTGTAAGCGGAAATCCGGGTTGTCATAAAGCGCCCAGCGGACGCCCTGGCGCACGCCGAGGCCGGCGGCGGCCAGCAAGATCAGCAGGCACAGCGGCTTGAAGCTGCGAAACAGCAGCTTGAAGCAGCTGATGCGCACCATGCGGGTCGACCACACACGGGCGTGGAGCACGGCGTGGCGGTCGATGTGGCGGGATTTGTTAGTTCGGAGCCTCATGGATTGGGATCAGGCAGGTTGGCGGAGCTTGAGGGAGAGTTTGGCGATGCTGAGGCAGAGCTCGGGAAAGGAGATGCCGAGGGCCGCCGCAGCTTTGGGCAACAGGCTCGTTTCCGTCATCCCGGGAATGGTGTTGGCTTCCAGCACATAGGGCCGGTTTTGCGAGTCTAACAAAACATCGACGCGCGAGTAGATTTCGATACCCAGCGCGCGGTGGGCAGCCAGGGCGGCCTGTTGGACGAGGTGGGTGGTTGGGGCGTCTAGGGCGGCGGGGCAATAGTAATCGCTGCCGGCGCTGCCGCTGAGCCAGGGGTATTTGTTAGCCAAATCATAGAAGCCATCGCGGGGGGCAATGTGGACGATGGGCAGGGCGGCATCGTCGAGGATGCCGACGGTCAGTTCCATGCCAGAGATGAATTCCTCGACCAAAATATCATCGCCGTAGCGGGCGGCGTCGGCCATGGCGGCAGCGGCGTCCGCTTGCTGGTGGACAATATGAACGCCCACGCTGGAGCCTTCCCGCGGCGGCTTGACCACAAACGGCGCACTCAAAGCAGGCAGGCGCGGCCCGGCGGAAACATTGACGATTTCGGCCCCTGGGGTGGGTACTTGGTGAGCCAAGAAGGCTGCCTTGGCGAGGTTTTTATCGAAGGCCAGACGGCTGCTAGCGGCGCCGGCGCCGGTGTATGGAAGGCCCAGTTTATCTAGCAGATCTTGCAATTCGCCATCTTCGCCGAAGGTGCCGTGGATGACATTGAAAGCCAGATCGGTGCCGGCGGGCAGGTTGAGGCGGGTGCTGGTGACGTCGACGGCGACGGCGTTGAGGCCGAGGCCGGTGAGGGCCTTGAGCACGGCGGTACCGGAGGCCAAGGAGATTTGGCGCTCTGAGCCCGGGCCGCCCATCAGGACAGCGATTGTTTTAGAATTAAGCAAGGGGGGAGAGTTATAGGTTATTAGTTATCAGGCGAAAGACAGAAGACCGCTGCGCTGCCAGACAGAAGACAGAAGACCGCTGCGCTGCCAGACAGAAGACAGAAGACAAGAGGAAGAGGTGCCAAGCTCCGCCCGACGGCTCTGCTCTTGTCTTGGAGCGAAGCGGTCTTCTGTCTGGGAGCGCAGCGGTCT
>WBXE01000015.1 GCA_008932955.1 Verrucomicrobiota bacterium | reverse complement strand
TAGAGTGCCGGTTTTATCGACGGCGAGGCGCTGGATGGTGGCGAGGTTTTCCAAGGCGATGCCCCCGCGGAACAAGATGCCGCGGCGCGCGCCAGCGGCAATGCCGGTGAGCACGGCCGAGGGGATGGAAATGACCAAGGCGCAGGGCGAGCACACGACCAGCAAGGTCATCGCCCGATAGAACGCAGAGCGGGTGGTAGCCGTCGAGTTGAAGGCAGGATGGCCCATGCCGTAGTGCCAGAGGAAAAACATCACGATGGTTAGAGCGAGCAAGCCGAGGGTATAGCCGGTGCCGAAGCGGTCGGTGAAGCGCTGCGACGGGGCCTTGCTGGCTTGGGCATCGCGGATGAGGCGGATGATGCGGGCGTGGGCGCTTTCCGAGGGTGGGCGCAGCACTTCGGCGAGCAAGGGGCCGTAGGTATTGAGCGTGCCGCTGAAAACCGTGTCGCCGGGTTGCTTTTCCACAGGCACCGACTCACCCGTCAGCGACGATTCATCAGCCGCGGATTGGCCGCTAAGCACCCGCGCATCCACAGCGAATTGATGGTCAGGCAGAATGCGGATCGTCTGCCCGGCCATCAGCCCCTCGGCATGCACCTCGCGCTCGCTGCCATCGGCCGCCACCAGCGTGGCGGTTTTAGGCGCGTCGCGGAACAGGCTGCGAATTTCCCGTTCGGTGCGTGCCAGCGCTAAGCCCTCGAGCGCATTGCTGAGTGAAAACAAAAACAACAGCGCCCCGCCTTCCCACCAGGCACCAATGGCCGCCGCCCCGATCGCCACCGCCAACATCAAAAAGTGAATATCCAAGTGAAACCGCTTCATTCGGTCGAAGGCATCGACGGCTGCATCCCAGCCCCCTAGCAAAAAAGCGGTGGCGTAGCAGGCGTGGGACAAATTGTGCAACTCTGGGATCCGGTCGAAATAAATCCCCAGCAGCACGCACAGTCCGCAGCCGACGGCTGAGGCCAACAACACACGCCATGACGGCTCGGAGGATGATTCAGCTTCCATGGCATGGAAGCTAGAATTCCGCCTCGCCATTGACAAGCCAGGAATGTGCGAGGGCTGAGCACGAATTAGATGCGGTTCTGGGTTGAACTGGCCTGCACTGCCGTGCAAGCTCGGATTGAACCCGCCCCCCTCCGATGCCCAGACCCCAGCGCAACAACAAGAAGAGCCTGATTTTTCGCGACACTCATTACCAATGGATCATTCACAACCGGATTGTTTATAACGAGCTGCATGTGGAATTGAGTGCCTCGGTCAACGGCCAAGTGTTGGTGGTGGAGCTGCCACGCATCGTCAATCACGAGATGGTCTCCGGAGCGATCGAGTTCGGCCGCCTCAACGGCTGGACGCCGGAGCAAGCGCTGCCGCCGTTCCGCTGCAAGTATGCGCGCAAGGCGTTTGAACGGCTCAGCGCGTAAGTGGCTATGCGACACGAGAGGAGCGGGACTTTGGCAAGTCCCGCTCCTGGCGTGGCTCGAGGGTTAGATCTTTTTCGGCATGGCGACCCAAGCGCCGTTTTTCTTACTGCTCTTGACGCAGGTTTCGATGAAGGCGATGCCATTCCAGCCATCCGCGACATTGGCGTATTTACTGCCGTCGGAGGTGAATTTTTTACCGGCCTGCCATTTGCGCACATCGGCTTCGAAGCAACGGTGGAGGCGCGCGAAGGCGTCATGGAATGCCTCGGGGTGACCGGCTGGCAGCGTGGATTCGGCGAGCAGATCGGCGGGCAGGTTTTTGGGTAGGAAGCCATCGCCGGCCGACACCGCACCGCGCCAATAGGTGCGATCGGGTTGGTCAGGCAGGCAGATGGTCAGGCATTCGGGGTCTTCCTGGCGCCAGCGCAGGGTCCCCTTGCTGCCGGCGATGGTGATGCCGAGGTCATTTTTGTGGCCGATGCAAATTTGCGAAGCCCGCACCAAGGCTTTGCCGCCATTGCTCAGCTTGCAATAGATGGTGAAATGGTCGTCGAGCTGGCGGCCATCGACAAAAGTTTCCATGTGCGCAGACACCTGCTCGACCTCGAGACCGGTGACATAGCGCAGTTGCATAAGGGCGTGAGTGCCGATGTCGCCGCCGCAGCCCGAGCCGCCGGCACGCTTGGGATCCACGCGCCAGCTTGCCTGTTGCTGGCCGGTGGCTTCCACTTTGGTGGCGAGCCAGCCTTGGAGGTAATAACTATCGACCCAGCGGACCTCACCTAACAACCCGCTCTGGATGATGTAGCGGCTCAGGCGGCTGGTCCAATGGCCGAGGTAGGTATGAGCGACGCCGAAGGGGACGCCGAGTTTTTGCGAGGTGCGCACCAGTTCGCCGGCTTCCTTGAGGTTGAGGCACAGCGGCTTCTCGCAAAACACTGCGATGCCCGCCTTCATCGCCTTCATCGCCGGATCAAAGTGCACGAAGTTAGGCGTAACGATGAGGATATAGTCGAGTTTCTCCGCGGCCGGTGCCGTCGCATTGGCCGCGATCATCTCATCGTAGGAGCCGTACCCCTTGATCGGATAGGGCCAGTTAGCAGCCTCTTCCAGCGCGACCTTGGGATCAGGAAATAGCGCCCCGGCAACAATCCGGCGGGTGCCATCCATATGAATGGCCTTTTGATGGGGATGCACGATGAAGGCTCCTTTGCCGCCTCCGACGAGACCGACATTGAGTGGTTTGTTTGACATAATAATGTGGGGTTAGTGTGCGTTATGTTAGGTGAGATCAATTGAAAACGGCCAGCAGCGGCCGGTGATCGGAAGCAGCGTGCCACTCCGGATCGTCAAGAATGCGGGAATTTTTGAAGTCCACCTCATGCTTGACGCCCAAGGTGACGGTGATGAAGTCAAAGCGCGAGTAGATATCCCGCAATTCCCAGAAATGCGTCCAACGCTCGCCTTGTTGGTCTTGCACGGGCAGGGCAGTTAGGTAGCCAGCCTCGCCATAATGGCCGGTGATGAGCTTGAGCGCCGCGCTGCCGCGAGTATCGTTGAAATCACCATAGACGACGAAGCGGGCGTCGGGCTCGGCGGCAAGGATAGAATCGACGTGTTGGCGCAGCAACCTGGCTTCACACAGGCGGATGGCGTCCTGATCACCATCGGCCACTTCGCGTTTGCTTTTGAGATGGACGCCGAGCCAGCGGTAAGATTTGCCGTGGGCCTGGATGGTGGCATCGAGAATGCCGCGGCTCATGGTGTAGGTGCTGCCATTGAGCTTGAAATCGAGCTGGGCAGGGGTGGCGGTGTGGGTGATGGGGAAGCGCGAGAGCAGCCCGAGATGGCGCACTTCATCGCCGCCGCCGGTGTAATACGTATGGGGCAAGGCGACGCCACCGGCGAGTAGCGCCGCCTGGAGTTCCGCCAGATCCTCGCGGCTGCCGATTTCGCACACCCCTAACACATCGGGCGCTTGGCGGACGAGCAATTGGACCAGCGCATGCTTTTCCGCCGCGGGCTTGGCCATGCCTTTGGAGTGTGCGTGGTCGGCACCGCGCTCCATGGTTAGCCAGTTGTTCAGGTTATAGGCAATGAAGCGCAGCCCGGGCCTAGCCGGGTCGCTGGCCACGGGTGGCTGGTGGGTGGTGGTGGAGCGATTCGCGGCGAATGGCGCGGCGGCTTCCGCAGCGTTCCACGCCGGGGTGGCGTGTTTTTTGCCGCAAGCCGGGGTGGTGAGCAGGGCGAGACCACAAGCCAGGGCCGCGGAGCAAGCATGGGACCGCATGCGGGACGAGCGGGTCACCGCCGATGTTCGCGGGGGAATTTCAGGCATTCCAAGGGATCCCATGACAGAGTGATTGCTGGCGGAAAAAGGCTGAGGATAGGCCGCCGAACCTAACATGCAAATAAAAACTCACACACCGTTCCGCCTCCGACGAAAAAAATTCTGCGGGCCGATCAGCTTCCAACACAATCGTGTCGGGACCAGTTAATGCTTGCTCCCTCAGATTAAAACTGCCAACAATCCACAGTTGACCTAGACCTACCGACAAACCATCCACAACTAACAAAACCATGAAACCAAGCCGTCTCACCGTCTGCATCTTCTGTGCCTTGGCCCTGACCGCCACCAGCCGTGCCGAACAAAGCGGCAGCGCCCACTACCTGCCGGGCTCGATGGCCTCCTTCATGGACGCCTTCCCCGGCAAGCCGGGCGGACTCGCCGTCCTCGATTTCTTCACGTACTACGATGCCAGCGCGCCAGCCAGTCGGCAACTTCCGTTGGGTGGGTTCTTATCGTCGAACTCTAGCGCCACCGTTTACGCTGATACCATCCTGGCCGTCTATCAGACTCATCAAGACTTGCTCGGCGCTGGCTATGCCTTCGGCATGGCGGTCCCCTGCGTCTGGCTGAAAGTCGAGGGCCAGGCCCAACTGGTGGGCCCGGGCGGTGTGCCGGGCCCGGCTCACGCCCTCCGCGACAAAGCCAACGGGATCGGAGACATCACGCTCTATCCGATCATGCTGGGGTGGACCGAGCTTGCGCCTGACCTCAAGGTGGATATCCGCCTTGGCGTCTATGCGCCCACCGGTGAATATAAACAAGACCAACTCGCCAACGTGGGCAAGAACTACTGGTCGTTCGAACCGGGCGTCATGGTCAGTTGGCTCAGCAGCAAAATCGGCACGGAAGTCAGCCTGTACACCGGCATGGATTTCAATACCGCAAACCACGCCGCGGATTATACCAGCGGCACATCGCTGCACTTCGACTTGACGCTCGCACAGCACCTGCCCCTGTTCGGCGGCATCGTCGGCGTTGGCGCCAACGCCTTCTATTACGACCAAATCACCGGCGACAGCGGCTCCGGCGCGCGGCTTGGGCCCTTCGAGGGGATGACCTGCGGGGTCGGCCCCGTGGTCTCCTACGTGCGCCACGTCGGCGACTCCCAATTCCTGGCCGAGCTCAAATGGCTGCCCGAAATGAGCGTGGAAAAGCGCATGAAAGGTGACTATGTCTGGTTCAAATTGGGATTCTTATTCTGAAATATCTCACTTCAACGTTACCCTGACAAAAGTCCATGAAACCAGCACCGATTCTCACCACCCTAAGCCTCGCGCTGGGGACCTTCACCCTAGCGGCAGAGGTGCCGCCCGACCGCAGCATCTTGCCGATTCACGAACCAGTGTATCCGCACAGTTCAGTAATGGATGTGCGCAAGGCGCCGGCCGCGCCACCCCGCTTTGACATCAAGGCGCCAGCCGGGGCACCCAACGTGCTGATCGTGCTCCTTGACGATATGGGCTTCGGCCAGTCGAGTTGCTTCGGCGGTCCGATCCACATGCCCACGGCAGATCGCCTCGGCAATGCCGGGTTGCGCTACAACCAGTTCCACACTGCGGCGCTGTGCTCCCCGACCCGTGCGGCCCTCCTTTCCGGGCGCAATCACCACATGACCAACTTCGGCTCGATCGCCGAGACCGCCACCGCCTACCCCGGCAACACGGGCCAGCGCCCCGGCAACGTCGCCCCACTGGCAACCATGCTGCGCTACAACGGCTACTCCACCGCCGCCTTCGGCAAGTCCCACGAGACGGCGGCTTGGGAAGTCAGCGCGTCCGGCCCCACCGATCGCTGGCCCACACGCTCCGGCTTCGACAAATTCTATGGTTTCATCGGCGGCGAGGCCAACCAATGGGCTCCGACCATCTATGACGGCATGACACGCGTCGAGCTCCCCAAGGACCCGAACTATCATTTCATGACCGACATGACCGACCAGGCGGTCCGGTGGGTGCGCACGGTCAAGTCCCTAACACCAGACAAACCTTTCTTCATATATTTTGCGCCGGGAGCCATCCACGCGCCGCACCACGTGCCGAAGGACTGGATCGCCAAGTATCAGGGCAAGTTTGACCAGGGTTGGGACAAGCTTCGTGAAGAAACTCTGGCTCGCCAGATCAAGCTGGGTGTCGTGCCGCCCGGCACCAAACTCGCCCCCAAACCCGACGCCATCAAGGACTGGGATACGCTGGGCGCCGATGAGAAAAAGCTCTTCGCGCGACAGATGGAGGTCTTAGCGGGTTACGGCGAGTATGCAGATACGGAAATCGGCCGACTCGTCGACGCCATCGGAGACTTGGGCCAACTCGACAACACGCTGGTCTTCTATATCGCGGGCGACAACGGCGCGAGCGCTGAAGGCGGCATGGCCGGGGTATTCAACGAGAATAGCTACTTCAACGGAATGTCCGAAACCGTCGCGGACGTTCTCAAGCACTACGACGAGTTGGGCGGCCCGAGTGCCTACAGTCACTGTGCCGCTGGTTGGGCGGTGGCCGGCGACACGCCTTTCACCTGGACCAAGCAGGTATGCTCCAGCTACGGTGGCACCCGCAACGGAATGATCGTCCACTGGCCTAAGCGAGTCACGACCCGTGGCGAGGTCCGTTCCCAGTGGCACCACGTTATTGACATTGCCCCGACCATCCTGGAAGCGGCCGGACTGCCGGAGCCGAAACGGGTGGACGGAGTGACGCAGACGCCCATCGAAGGCGTTAGTATGCTTTATTCATTCAATGACGCGAGGGCCAAAGACCAGCACCTGACCCAATACTTTGAGATTTTTGGCAACCGCGCGATCTATAGCGACGGCTGGCTGGCGGGCACCGTGCACCGGGCGCCGTGGGAACTCAAACCCCGCACTGCACTCGAAACCGACGTCTGGGAACTCTACGACACCCGGGCTGATTTCAGTCTCGCCAGCGATCTGGCAAAAAAAATTCCTGCCAAGCTCAAGGAAATGCAGGCCCTCTTTCTGAAGGAGGCGCAGAAATACAACGTGTTGCCCATCGATGATCGTACCCTTGAGCGCTTCAACGCCTCCCTTGTCGGCAGGCCCGACCTGATGGCTGGTCGCAACTCGCTGACAGTCTATGAGGGCATGATCGGCATGTCGGAAAATGTCTTCATCAACATCAAAAACCGCTCCCACACCATCACTGCCAAGGTCGAAATCCCCACCTCTGGCGCCAACGGCGTCATCCTCGCACAAGCCGGACGCTTCGGCGGGTGGTCGCTCTATCTGAAGGATGGCAAGCCGACCTATACCTATAACTTTCTGGGCGTCGAGCGCTTCACCATCGCCGCTGTGCAGGCACTGCCGCCGGGCAAGGCGATCCTCCGCTATGAGTTCGCTTACGATGGAGGCGGCCTCGCCAAGGGTGGCATGGGCGCGATCTTCATTAACGAAATCAAGGTGGCTGAAGGACGGATCGAACACACGCAACCGATGGCGTTTTCGGGGGATGAAGGAGCCGATGTCGGTGAAGATGGCGAGACGCCGGTCACCGAGGACTATGGGATTCCGGCACCCTACAAATTCACCGGCAAGATCGACAAAATCACCATAGACCTGAAGGAAATGCCAGCTGTTGACAAGGCCAATGAGAGCAAACTTCGCGAGGAAACCGACCGCAAGAAGGCGTTGTCAGACTAACATACCCCGGGCCGGGCGAACCGCTCGCTGGGGCGGAGACTCAGCCCCTTCGCACCATCCAACCCTGCCTCCAGCCTCCCTTCTGTGCATTCATCCCGAACCCCAAAGTTGCAAATGGTGGAGTAATCCATACCAAAAAATCCCTGCAATCTGTGGCTCATCTTCTCATTGCAGAATTTTAATTTCGGATTTTGGGCATGAATCATGCATGCGCGTTCATGTCCGCGAGCACGCTCACCAGATCGTTGGCTATCTCTTTGTGCATGCTCGCCACCAATTCATCCCCGCTGCGCGTGATGCGCACCAAAATCTTGCGCCGGTCGTCGTCGGCATGCACCCGCTTGACATACAACAGGCTCTCCAGCCGATCCACCTGACCGGTGGCGGCGGCAGTCGAATGACCCATTTTCTTGGCAATGTCCGACATGGTCAGAAACTCGGCGTTGGCGAGATATGCTAACAGAAAAAACTGCACGATCGAGATATGACCCTTGATGAGTTGCGCTGACAGGTTGAGCACGCACCTCGGTTGGGTAAACATAACAAAATCAGCAAGGCGCTCGGCGTCGGATTTTTCCGGACAATCCAGGATGGTTGTTTTCATGACGGCTGGGGGAACTGCTGATGCTCAATCAGACCACTCAGTAATCATAGCTATACCTTAATATATTCCCCGCAGAGCGGGTAGTGGAACCCTCTCCAAGAATTAGCCTAGCGAGGCTGCGCCTCAGACCGAACGAAATGCGCAGATAATTGACGATTGCCGATTGATGAGTGTTGATTTGTGATGTGAGCTTGAAATCGAGTGCTGCGCCCAGCAAGCTCACTTCAACAATCCAAAATCATCAATCGTCAATCAATTCCGTGGAGCGCGGCACCCCGAAGACTTGACTCATGCACATCGGCGGTCACAGGCCGCCGCTACAATCCATCTCAGATGCCTTGCACCAGTGATTATTGGGCGGGTTCTGGGACTCAGACTTACTTGGAGCGCGGTGGGACAGGTGGGACTGGCGGCGGCGGAGTGCTGCCGCCGAGCAGTCCGTTGAGACCGCCAATGAGGGTGTCGGCGGCGGAGTCGATGACCTCAACGCCTTTGCCGATGGTTCCAGAATCACCGAGGATGGATCGGGTGAATTTGAGGACCTTTTCGCCAGTTTCAGGAATAACGTCGAACATGCGGCTGTGAGCTGCGGCGGCCAGCCGTTCGGATAGATCCTCCCGTGGGTCGTCCAAGGTGCCGGAGATGCGCAGGGGAGACCAGAGCAAGCCGCGTTCCCCGGGGTGAAAGACCACGGTTTCCGCGCCGGGGATGGCGGCGAGGGTACCGGGGGCCAACCCCAGGCGCAGCACGCCGTCGAGCGCACGGCCGCGGAGGGTCAAACTCCCTTCGAGGCGGACCAAACTTTCGCTGGAAAGCAGCAGGTGAGTGAGCGCGATTTCCCCATTTTGCCAGCGCCAATCGGCGCGAGCCTCGCTGAGGGGCAGCACCCGGAAGCGGCGGGTGTCGGCATAGGCGGCGAGCGAGTCGAGCATTGGCAGAGCGGTTAGGACGCCATTTTTGATGGTGAGAGTGCCGGTGGCGAGAGGGCCGTTGCTGCGCCGCTCGATGACAAACGAGGAGGCGAGGTCACCGGTCAGGCGCTTGGCCCAATCGGAGCTGAGCAACTCACCGCATTGGATGCCGCGCACGTTACCTTCGGCGGCGTATTGGTGTTGCGAGGGATTCCACTCGCCGCCTGCCTCAATCCGCCCCTGTTTAAAGACTGCGGCGGTGGCTGTGGTAACAAAAAACCCGCCATTTTGATAGCGCATGCGCAGCCGGTCGAGGTCGACTGCCGGCAGCAGCGGCCACGGGAGGCGGACGTGGCCACCGTCAATTTCGGCGCGGTAGGCATGGGCGTCGCCAGTCCGTTCGACGCGCATCCTCATGCCGTGGGCAAACAATTCGCCGTCGTCCAACACGGCCTTAACGAGCAACTCGCGCAGGTCCAGACCGCTAATTTCAACTTGGCTCGGCAACCAGTCGTGGGTGGCGGCAGTGGCTGGAGCTTCCGCAGGGAACGCAGCTACGGGCGGCGAACCAGCGGGGCGGGTGCGGGCATCCAGAGAAATTTCCAGACGGTTGACGCTGGCCGCTTCGAGGTCCCAAACGCCGCGGCGCACGCCGGCGAGATTCACTTCGGTGTGGAGGCGGTCGGCGCGCAGTGAGCCGATCACGCCGCTACCGCTGGCCTCGAAGGAGTCGGTATGGACCACCAAGCCATCCCAGTTGAAGGGACCGAACTCACCCGTCATGGCGAGCGCCGCGCTGACCTTGGCCGAGAGCAAGCGGCGGAACCCCTCGCCGTGGAGATAAGTTTTAAGCGACGCATAGCCGAGAGCCGCGGCAAGCACTCCGGCCACGAGCATGGCCACGGCGATGCGTCCCAGCCATCCGCTGGCCGGGGTACCTCGTCGTCTTTTGGAGCGGCGGCTCATGGGCGGGAGCTTAGCTTACCGGTGGGCTGGGGCAAGCCCAACGATGAGGAGATTCACCCTGGAAAGAACCATGGAAAGGGTTGCAGCGACGTTTTTCGCCACAGAGATCACCGATTGAAGAGGATTCCACGGAAAATAAGACATCAATCTATCTACTCCTCGGCTCGCGCTGAATGTATCTGCCAAATAATTCACAACTCTTTCATTATCCGTTTAATCTGTTTAATCCGTGGTTCCTATTTTCCGTTCTAGGTTTACAGGCAGTCGGCGGCATCAGGGTTTGGGCAAGTCAATGGGGGTCTCTGGGGGCGGATTGGCGGGCAGGCCGGATACTGAATCTGGCATGTTGCGGACGAAGATTTGATTCATGCGGTCGAGGTACTTTGAGAGACTGTCATCGCGGTTGTGGGGCTGGGCAGCCAGGCGTTGCTTGAGGCGGAGATAATCTTCAAATACGCCGCTGGTTTGGCGGGCACGGGTGATTTCAAACCAATCCAGGTAATCGCGACCGCGGCTGGCCTTGGCCATCAGGGCGCCCCGGGTTTCCCGCAAATCGGCAAGTTGGTCGGCGGTTTTGCGGGTTTTGTGGCGGGCGATGGCCGCGAGGGCGGTTTGATACTCCCCGATGAGCGGCCGGTATGACGGGAAGCAGCGGTAACTGAGGTGAACCAACCCGTCCTGCGCCAGGCGCACAGCTTCGACCCGTTCGGCGGGCTTAAGGGCATCAAGCTCGCGCCAGTCGGCAAGGGGCTTGCGTTGTAGCCCCCCCTCGGCGGCGGCGACGTCCAAGTGCAACGCGTCGTCGAGCGCGGCTTCGGTTTCCGCGATGGTCAGCACCTCGGTAAGAGTCGGGGTGGTCATTTCAGCGAGCTGGAGGGCCCACCACTTGGCCAAGCTGGTTTCCGAGAGGTTGAGCTCGGGGAAATGGCGGCGCAGCAGGGCGGGCATTTCGCCGTCGAAAGCGGCAGATTCCGAGAGAAACGTGAGGAATCCCTGGTGGCCTTGGGGTTGCTTGAGCAAGGCCATCACGAGAGAACCGGCAGACACACGGAAGGCGGCATGCATGACCCCATCGAGTTCCTCGAACTGGCTTTCATTGAGGGTGAAGAGTTCGTCCAGTTTGAAAAGGCCGCCGTGTTTAAACAGCGCCTCGTACAAGCGGCGGTCGCCGGACTTGAGTTGCCAGGAGCTAGCTTCGCGCAAGCCCTCGACCAACCAGGGCGCGACCATTAGCGGGGTTTCCGGCCGGCCGGGGCGACGGCCGCGCAAGGCACGCTCGTAAAGCAGGATGGTGGTGGTGGCGTGTTTGAAGGATTCGGCTTCGATGCCGCGGCCCAGATGCACATCGAGGCGCAAATCATCGCCCGCCTCGCTGAACAAGAGCTTCATCGCCACCGAGCGCGGTGGCAGCGGGTCGCCCGGCTTGCCGTGGAGCACAATGGACACCGGCACCTTCCACTCGTCCTTTTCACCGGTGAGCAGCAACAAGTCGCCCTTGGCATCTTCTGCCATCATGGCCACGGTCCCGCGCAGCAACCCATCCGCACTGCTCACCCGGAATTGACCGCTGCGACTCGTCGCCAGCTCGCCGCCCGCTGCCGCTGGACCCGCCGGCGGGGCCACGGGGACGGCTGCCGCCTCCGGCAACGGCAAGGCCCGCGGCGGCTCTGCAGCGGGCGCGGCGGCGATAGCGGCGGCGATAGCGGCGAGAGCGGCAAGCCCGAGCAGGAGGATGGGTTTCATGCTAGAAAGGGAAAAGGAAACCACGGATTTCACGGAATTCACGGATAATGAATGAGTTATAAATTTTATGGCATTCGCCATTTGGGTTGAATCCGTGGTGAAAAAACGTCTCTGCAACCCTTTGCATTTTCCTTTTTAGCATCCGAACCCGGAGGGCGGGTGTGGCACCTGGAGTAACTCGGGCTAAGGAGCCACCCCATTCTTGTGGTGGTAGTGGAAGGGTGGCCCATGGGTACGTGCCGAAGGCTCTGTTTCTTGGCCGGTCCTTCCGCACGACGACAATAAAGTCGTCGCTCCATAACGGGCCGCAGCCGGGCCAAATTATTCAGAAGGTTCATGGGCTAGGAGGGCTGACTGCGATGGGTTTCGGTCCGCGGGGGTCGAAGGTAATGTGGCCATCAGCGATGTTGACCCGAGGCATTTCCACGAAGCCGAGGCGGAGTTCTTCGGGGAAAACCGCTGCGAGTTTTTTGAAAGCTGGCAACAGCAGGTGCAGAAACCCCTGCGGCACCGGCAACCGGCCGAAACGTCCACCACATTTTGGAAATGGCACATACGGATGAAACTCCCCGCCGTGAAATTGGACCTCAGTGGTCGTGCCTTGGTCGGTCTCCAAGTGTTCGACTTGCAGGTACATCGACACCGTCAAGGGGTGACCCCACAACTTGCGCTCCAACACCACTTCCGCCCGCCCCTCCTCCAAGCGCAACCACACGCCATCAAGCGCAACATGCTCGGCAAACAGGCCGCCTTGCCTGGCTTGGAGGCTGCTCTGTAGCCAGCCATTGACCTCCCCCTCGGTGAAGGTAACTGGGTAGGCGCGGTCGAGCGAATTTTGCAGCAGCAGCCCGAGGTTGCGACTCGGTTGCGGCCGCTCGTTGGGGGCGTAGCCGTGGATATGGCTCAGGTCCTGGGGCTGAGCCATGAAATACATTGCCACTCCTAAGCCCGCGGCGGCCAACATCAGGGCCAGCACGAGAGCCCGCGAGAGGCAGCCGCGCGGCGGGGGCTGGGTGGTTATCGCGTCGTTGCCGTCTGCCATGACGATGGCTTAGCAGCGGTGGCCGGACTTGCCAAGGCGATTGCGTGACGGATGGGGCTTGAGAGGAAATCGCAGATTGGCCAGCGCGCCGCGCAGAACGTCAAGAGGTGTGCAGGGGAATGAAATGCCGCAGCTACGCAACCCTGTCCCTTGCATTGTAGCGGCGCGAGTCTTGTCGTCTTGTCGTCTTGTCGTCTTGTCGTCTTGTCGTCTTGTCGTCTTGCCATCTTGTCGTCTTACAGTCTAGCTTCGCGGCGTGCCAGAGACCCGCATTCTAGAAGTTGCCGATGATGCCATGCAAGACGCCCTGCGCGAGGCCTGTGCCTTGCTCCAGCAAGGGGAAATTGTCGCCTTACCCACCGAAACCGTCTATGGTTTGGCGGCCGATGCATTCAATCCAGAGGCGGTAGCCAAGGTGTTTGCCGCCAAGCAGCGGCCGTCGTTCGACCCGCTCATCGTCCACATCGCCGCCCGCGGCGACCTTGCCAGCGTCGCTATCGTGCCCGACGACATCGCCGAGACAGTGAACCAACTCATCGGCAAATTCTGGCCCGGCCCGCTGACCTTGGTGCTGCCGCGCCATCCCGACGTGCCCGATCTGGTGACCAGCGGCCTGCCCACGGTGGCGGTGCGGCAAAGTGCGCATCCGGTATTTCGGGCGATCAACAAGGCCTTTGGCCGCCCGCTGGCGGCGCCCAGTGCCAACCTTTTCGGCAGTATTTCTCCCACTTCCGCCTCCGCTGTTATCAAGGAACTCGGCGGGTGCATCCCTCTCGTCGTCGATGCCGGCGCCTGCAGTGAGGGCATCGAAAGCACCATCATCTCCATCGAAGTTCGCCCTGGCAAAAAACCACTGTTCCACCTGCATCGCGCCGGCCCCATCACCAAGGAACAACTCCAGGAATTTGGCAGAGTCGAGAAAGCCCGCGCCCCAGTCGGCCAAGCACCCCAGACACCCGGCCAGCTCGCCAGTCATTACGCACCGAAAACTCCGCTCATTTTGTTGGAAAACCCCGAGGATTTCCAACCCGAAGAAGGCAAACGCTACGGCTTGCTCAGTTACACCGGTGCCGATGACGGCCCATTCGTCGGCCTCCACGACTGGGAATGCATCGAGTCGCTGAGCCCCGGCAGCGGCAAGCTCGCCGAGGCCGCCATCCGCCTCTTCTTCGTGCTGCGCCGCCTCGACGAGGCCGGCCTCGACGCCATCATCGCCGAGCCCGTCAGCGAAACCGGCCTCGGCGTCGCCATCATGGACCGCCTCCGCCGCGCCGCTTGCGCCAAGTGAACTTCTGACTAACTTGGCCCGGCTGCGGCATGGTAGGGAGCAACGACCTTACTGTCGTTATGCGGAAGCAACGCCTCATTGGGTTTAAGAAAACATGGAAATGCCAACTCAGCTGGAAGACCACGCTTGAATCTTTTCCCTCCGCGTCTATCTCCGCCTCCGCTGCCAAGTAAGGATGATGCCGCCAGGCCGGGTTATTCCGGCGCCGGGACGAGCGCTTCGAGCTCTGGCTTGCCCTTGGCGAGTTGCCGGATGCTTTCCAGCGTTTGCTCGCCTAAGTGGTGAGTGCCGTCCGGGAGTCGGTCGATCCGCGCGGCGCGGCACAAGCCCTCGCGCCACAGCGCGGCGCAACGTTGCGGATCACGTGCTGCCCAGGCTTGCGCCTGGCGCAACGGACACTCGACCCACGTCGGGTCCAACGCCCGCTCAAGCGCGTAACTGCGGTCCGCCAGCACAAATTTATCGTCGAAATGCAGCGCTAAAAACCCTTGGTAACGCAGCAGATCGCGGTCCAGCGGCGCCAACGGCGCGGCCTGCCTTAATATGCCCAGCGCCTTTTCGAGAAGGTCATCGGCGGGCGCGGGTTCATAGTCGCGGCGCTCGGCCAGCGCCGCTTGCTGCAGCACTTTATCTTCAAGATAGAGGTCGTTGGCCTGTTGCATGGCCGTGGAAGCCACAAGTTGGGCAGGTTGCAGCATGCCCCCCCATTGCGCCAGCCCCAGCCAAGCGGCTAACACCAGCAGGCCGACGGCGGCGAGGCGGTAGGGCCAGACCCGCGGCACGACCCGCAGCGCTGTGTGCGACGCGCCGTATGACGGCTTACCAGCCGGGCCGCGCAGCGCCAGCACAAACAAAAATGCCGCGCTCCAGGCCAGCGGCAGGCGGTGGCCTGGCACATCGAAAAGCCCGTGGATAGGCACCAACAAGGCCGCCACCAGGCACGCACTGCGCAAGGCCCGATCCCTGCCGCCAAGGATGGCTCGCCGCGCTTGCCAAAAGGCCACCATCACTAAGGCCGCCAAGGCCAGCGTGGCCGGCACCCCAGCCTCCGCCGCCATCCACAGCCAGTCGCTTTCCGGATGGTAACTATCCGTATCATTGGCGACCGCCGAAAGGTTCCGATATTGGGGGAAAATTGCATAGTACTGACCGGCCCCGATGCCGGTCCACTTGAAGTCGCGAATCAACCCAAGGGTGTCCAGCGCAATGGGAATGCGCAAATCCCACTCGTGCGCGGCCTCCAGCACCGGTTTTTTCCGCTCCATGGGCAAGCTGTCAGATGCATGGATCGCGACGCCCGTTTTCTCCACAGTCTTCGAAAAACGCTCTTTGACCCCGCTCTCAGCGGTGAAAAACAATCCTGTAGCGGCCAATGCAATCAAGCCCAGCGCCCACAGACCGTGTTTTCCGAGGTAGCGCCGGCCTAACATCGGCAACCAGACCAGCCCGCCGATGGCCACCAATACCACACCCCCTCGACTCATCGACCACCCAGCCACCGCCCACAAACACACGCTGGAGGCCATCAGCGCCACCGCCATCGCCATAAATCGCTTGTCGCGCAACGCCTGCAGCACGTTGCCCAAGCCGCAGATCGCACCCATCGCAAGATAGGTGGCGGTGTGGTTGCGGTTAGGAAAAAACCCGAAAAACTCCTCCCCGCCGGACTGACCAGGCGGCGGCGTGTGTTGCAGAATTTTCGCTAAAATCGCGTAGCCGGCCACCCCCACGCTGAATGCCAGTGCCCACCGCCGCGTCTGCTCCGGCGACGGCTGCTGCCCCGCCAGCCATAGTCCGCCCACCAAGGTGATGGCGAACCACCCGTACGCCTCGGCCGCCTGCCGCACTTGGATGACCACTAGGGGACCGGTCTCCACCCCCAACTCGGCCAGCCGTTGCCGCCATTCCGGCGCACCAAACCAAGCTACCGGCAGAAACGCCGCCGCCCCAGCCACCACAAAAACTGCCGCCAGCCACCCCCACACACGCGGCAAGACCACCACCGGCGGATACAGCCACATCAAGAGCCCGACACACGCAAACATCACCGCGTGGTATCCCGCCCACGGCGCGGCCACCAGCAAGGACCCGGCCAGCAGCAGTGCCCACATGGCACCGAAGACACGCCGCGAGCCTGCCTCCTCAGCAACGTATATCTCATCACCCACACGTCTGCTTCCACGCCCATGGCGAACATCACTCATGCCGCCGATCCAACCGAAACGGGCTCAGCTGTCAATCTAACAGTCATTTCCGGCTTGGCCGCCATCTGCCGCAAGCCCTATGTCTATCGTCCTCGCCAGATGGCAACACGCGCGGCGCTAGGATTTGCGCCGCGCGAAAATACCCAGACAAGACCTCGTGCTGGCCTCGGTAGCAAGGCGACTATCCTAATTGATTTCACCCACGCCCACTCATTCATGTCCGCCTTCCGCCCCATTTCCTTGCTTGTCGCTCTCGCTGGCTCGCTGTGGCCGTTGTCGTCGTTAGCGACAGTTGACCCGCAGATCGAGACGGCCGTCAAGGCGGTGTACCCTGCACTGGTGCGCATCTACGTCGTCTCAGAAGAAGGCGGCGGCGGACGCATGCAAAAACAGCGCGCCAGCGGCTCTGGCACCATCATTGACCCGGATGGCTACATCCTCACCAACCATCATGTGGCCGGCCGCGCCACCCACATTGTGGTCAATCTAGCCGACCGGCAGGAATTGCGGGCCACGCTGGTTGGCACCGACCCGCTGGCTGACCTCGCACTGCTCAAGATTGATAAAAAAGACCTGCGCGACCCAAACATGGTATTGCCGGTGGCAAAATTTGGTGACAGTGACGCGCTGGCGGTGGGGGATGTGGTGCTGGCGATGGGCAGTCCGGCGGGCCTATCGCAATCAGTGACCCAGGGGATTGTCGCTAACACCGAAATGATTGCGCCAGGCGGCTCAATGCGCCTGGACGGCGAGGCGGTGGGCGAACTGGTCCGCTGGATCGGCCATGACGCGGTGATTTTCGGCGGCAACTCGGGCGGCCCATTGGTCAATCTCAAGGGGGAAATCGTCGGCGTCAATGAGGTGGGCATCGGCAGTCTCGGGGGCGCGATTCCCTCCAATCTCGCCGCCAAGGTTTCCGCCGAGCTCATGGCCAAGGGCTGCGTGCGGCGCAGTTGGATCGGCTTGGGCGTGCAACCCCTGCTCAAAACCATCCATGCCAACGAGGGGGTGCTGGTCAACGGCGTGATCGCCGATTCGCCGTCCGCAGCGGCTGGCTTGCAGGCCGGCGACCTGATCTCGCGTTGCAACGGCATTGCCATCGCCGCCTCGCGGGCACCGGAAGATATCCCGCTGTTCAACCGTATTTTGTTGGAGTCGCCGATTGGTTCGCAAGTGGTGATGGAAGGCACCCGCCATGGCGTAGCGATGACGTGGCAGACGACCACGGTTGAGCGCGAGCCGGCCCAACCTCGCGAAAAGGAACTTCTCAGCTGGGGCATCACGGCCCGCGACCTCACCAAACTGGTGGCCAGAGAGATGCTGCGATCCGACAATCGCGCCGCCTTGGTGCAAAGCCTCCGCCCAGGCAGCGCCGCCGCTTATGCCAAACCGGCTATCAACCCCGGCGATCTCATCCTCGCAGTCGCTGGCCAATCTATCACCAACTTAAGCGACCTCCAGCGCGTCACCACCACCATCACCGAGGGCAAAACCAAGCCGGAGCCCACCCTCGTGGCCTACGAACACAATGGCCGCAGTTATCTAACCGTAGTAAAAATCGGCCCGGAGCCGGAAAATGACCAGCCCGGCCTCGCCCGCAAAGCCTGGATAGGCACCGACACCCAAGTGATCTCTGCCGACCTTGCCGAAGCCCTCGCCATTCCCGGTGCCAAGGGCGTGCGCGTCACCCAGATCTATCCGGGATCCAACGCCGAGAAAGGCGGCCTCCAAGTGGGCGATCTGCTCCTCAAACTCGACGGCAGTGTCATTGCCGCCTCACGCCCGGAAGATTCCGATGTCTTCACCTCCCTGATCCGCCAGTACAAAATCGGCACGGAGGTGACACTCACCGGTCGCCGCGGTAAGAACGAGCTGACCCTCAAGCTAGCCCTCGAAGCCAGTCCGGAAGCGAGCACCGAACTGAATTGCCACGAATGCAAGCCGCTGGAATTCACCTCGCGCGACATCGCCAAATCCGACCGCATCGCGGAGAAACTGCCCGACGATTTGCAAGGCGTGCTCATCACTGAGGTGAAAGGCTCCGGCTGGGCCGCTCTCGGCGGGCTGGCCAACGGTGACATTCTCATGTCGATTGACGGCAAGACCACCGATTCCATCAAAACCCTCAAAACCCAACTCGAAGAACTTGAAAAATCCAAGTGCAGTCTCTTCGTGTTGTTTGTGAAGCGCGGCATCCATACCCGCTATATCGAGCTCGAGCCTTCTTGGTAACTATTTCACTGAATTCTAACCTAACACCTACATAGCTATATCTCATGAAACTCCGCCCATTGATTCTCGCCGCACTGGTTGCCGCTCCTTTCGCCACTGCCGCCACCGGCCCGCTCAAGGACAAGGCCCTCGCCCTCGTCGCATCCAACAAGGACTCGGTGGTGCAACTCAGCGCCACCGTCGAAATTGAAATGACCGCCGGCGACCTCCCAACCAAAAAAGAGGAACGCAAACTCGAAACCACCGGTTGCATCATCAGTAAGGACGGTCTGATCGTCGTGCCGCTCTCCACCCTCGATCTGGCCGCCGCAGCGGATGGCCGCACGGTCAACACTCAGAAAGGCCCGCTCAAGATTTCCGCCAAGTGCAACACCAAGGAAGTTAAAATCATCATGCCGGATGGCAGCGAGACCGCGGCCAAGGTCGCCTTTAAGGACGCCGACCTGGATCTGGCGTTCATCCGGCCGGAAAAGACCGAGGGAGTGACCTTCACACCGGTGGACATCACCAACTCGGCGCCGTTCTTAATGCTCGAGGACGTCATCATTCTCGGGCGCCTCGGCAAGGATCTCAACCGCGAACCGGTCATCATGACCAGTGAAATCATTTCCATCATCACCAAGCCACGCTTGTTCGCCCGGGTGGGTGCTCCTTGCCTGGGCATGCCGCTGTTCAATGGCGACGGCAAATTCGTCGGCTTCGGCATCAACCGCTTCAGCGCCAAAGGTGAAGACAACGACCAGGGCCCCACCTCCGCTAACGTGATTCTGCCCGCCGCCGAGTTGATCGAATCCGCCGCCCAAGCAAAGTAAGCCTCCCGCCTCGCCTGCCCCCGATGCAATCTGTTAGGGAGCGACGACCTTATTGTCGTCGTACGCAAGCATCGCCCATGAGCCGAGCCTTCGGCACTTGCGCAGGGTCCGCCCTTCCGCCACCACCGCAAGAATGGGGCGGCTCCCTAGCCCAAGTGACTCATGGTGTCGGGGACTGAGACGGTGGGGTTTGGGCGCGCTGCCTGAAGGCCCGATAGAAATGCAGTGTGTCGTAGGGGATGCGGCCGCCGAGGGCTTCGTGGAGCGGCGCGAGCCGGTCAAATCCATGTTCGACCGCGGCTTGCTCGATGAGTTGCTCGTCCTCGAAACTATAGAAATCGCGGGGCTCTGCCTCAAGGTCGCCGCTGACGATGGCGCTGGCAAAATGTTGGGCGACGGTGCTGGGTGAGAGGCCGCGCAGGGTGGTAATTTCCTGTGGGGTTTGGCCGCTGCGGAACAGCCGCAGGGTTTCCAACACAGAGGCGTTGAGTGCCCCCTCACTCTTCATTTTTGGCGCGGCCTTCGGGGCGGCTTCATCCTGCGGAAAAGACTGCGGCTCGTGGCCGCTCAGCCAGTGGCTGATCGCCTGCAAGCACGCCGGCCCG
This sequence comes from Verrucomicrobiota bacterium, assembly GCA_008932955.1. Lineage (GTDB taxonomy): Bacteria > Verrucomicrobiota > Verrucomicrobiia > Verrucomicrobiales > Akkermansiaceae > Luteolibacter. Next base: position 2,158 of record WBXE01000015.1, on the reverse strand, counting down.
AAGTCGGCGAGCTTCTGACTGCCGACGCCGGGAATGGCCAAAAAAGCGGCTTCGCTGACCGGATAGCGGCGGGCCATGTGGCGCAGGCTCACGTCGCCGAAGACCACGTAGGGCGGCACGCCGCGGGCGTCGGCGAGGGTTTTGCGCAGACCGCGCAATTCGGCGAACAGGCCCTCGTCGCAGGCGATGTTGCCGGCCCGCGAAACCTTGGCACTGCTGCTGCCGGCGCTGACTTGGTGGGGCGCACGGGTCAGCACAATCTGGCTGCGCTGAGTCAGCGCGTCGCGACCCATGGGCGAGAGGCTCACTGTTTGATAGATATCGGTGCTGGCGGATAGATAGCCAAGGCGGATGAGCTGCCGGCCTAAGGTCATCCACTGTTCGCGCGGGGTGTCCTTGCCGATGCCATAGGTGCTGAGCTGGTCGTGGCCCCAATTGCGAATTTTCTCGGTGTTGGCACCGGCGAGCACTTCGACGCTGTGGTTGAGACCGGTGCTGAAGCCGCCCATTTGTTTGATGCGGAACACACAACTGAGAAGTTTTTGCACTTCGGTGGTAGCATCCCATGTCTCGTGCGGGTGCAAACATACGTCGCAGCCGCCACAGTTGTCCCCGGGCCATGATTCACCAAAATAATCCAGCAACGCCCTGCGACGGCACTCGCTGCCTTCCGCAAAGTCCGCCATCTGCCGCATCTGGCGCGCCGCTACCCCCGCCGCCTCGGCGTCAGTCATGTCATCGAGAAATTTCAGATTTCTAACCAAGTCGCCACGGCCGTACAGCAGCAAGCATTCGGCCGGCAGTCCGTCGCGGCCGGCGCGCCCGGTTTCCTGATAGTAACCTTCCAGGTTTTTTGGCAAATCGGCGTGGATGACAAAGCGTACATCGGGTTTGTCGATGCCCATGCCGAAGGCAATGGTGGCGCACACGACGCGGGCCTCATCGCGGATGAAGGCATCCTGGTTAGCGGCGCGTTGTTCGGGTTGCAGTCCGGCGTGATAGGCCACCGCCTGGATCCCCTCGGCGACGAGCGCGGCGGCGAGGGTTTCGGCGCTTTTACGCGATTGCACATAGACGATGCCGCTTTCGTTAGGACGCTCGCGGATAAACTCAAACACCTGGCGGGCGGCCTTGTCTTTGGGCAGGATCGTATAGCCGAGGTTGGGACGGTTAAAGCTAGCAAGAAACAGTTCCGGCTGGTGCAGCCGGAGTTGTTGGGCGATGTCGCCGCGGACTTGAGCGGTGGCGGTGGCAGTGAGCGCCAAAAATGGCACACCCGGCAGGTGTTCGCGCAACTGGGCGAGTTGGCGGTATTCCGGGCGGAAGTCGTGGCCCCACTGGCTAATGCAGTGGGCCTCATCGACGGCGATGAGCGTCACGTTCCAGCGTTGCAGGTCTTGGATGAAACCATCGGTCATCACCCGTTCGGGCGCGGCGTAGAGGAGTTTGTACTCACCCTGGGCGAGGCCCGCGCGGCGGCGCTGGGCCTCCGCTCCTTGAATCGACGAATTCAACACGGTGGCCGGCACGCCGCTGGCCGTGAGCGAGTCCACCTGGTCTTTCATCAATGCAATGAGGGGCGAGATGACTAGCGTGAGCCCGTCGCGGGCCAGCGCGGGCAGTTGGAAACACAGCGATTTGCCCGCACCGGTCGGCAAAATCGCCAGCACGTCGCGCCCGGCCAGCGTCTGCTCCATGATCTCGCGTTGCAGCGGTCGAAAACTGTCGTAGCCAAAGTATTGCTTGAGCAGCGGCGCGAGGGTGGCAGGCATGGACGCGACTGTAACTATGCCCGCTGGCTTCGACAAGCGTGGGCTGAGCGGACTCGCCCGCCCAGGAGTGCGGTGGCTTGCCACCGCCTGGGCCAAGCCAGCTTGCTGGCGCGTGTCGCAGCCCAGGAGTGCGGTGGCTTGCCACCGCCTAGGCCAAGCCAGCTTGCTGGCGAGTGTCGCAGCCCAGGAGTGCGGTGGCTTGCCACCGCCTAGGCCAAGCCAGCTTGCTGGCGAGTGTCGCAGCCCAAGAGTGCGGTGGCTTACCACCGCCTGGGCCAAGCCAGCTTGCTGGCGAGTGTCGCAGCTCAAGAGTGCGGTGGCTTGCCACCGCCTAGGCCAAGCCAGCTTGCTGGCGAGTGTCGCAGCCCAAGAGTGCGGTGGCTTGC
>WBXE01000014.1 GCA_008932955.1 Verrucomicrobiota bacterium | reverse complement strand
CCAAGGCCGCAAAATGTCCAAATCCTTGGGCAACTCGCCGGACCCCGTCGATTTGATGGAAAAATATGGTGCCGACGGCCTGCGCTTCGGGTTGATGCGCATTGCGCCGGTGGGCAGCGATGTGCGCTTCGATGAAACGTCGGTCGAGGAAGGCCGCAACTTCGCCAACAAGCTCTACAATGCCTGCCGCTTCCGCCAAATGGCTGGGGATGCTGGGGATGCTGGGGATGCGGGTCATCCAATCCTCGCTCAGGAAAAACTCCCGCCTTACCACCTCGATATCATTGCCAAGCTCGACGCGCTCGCGGCGGGCTTGGAGGAAAGCTACGCCGAGTACCGTTTCGGCGAGATCGCCCAACGCTTGTACGAATTTTTGTGGAGCGAGTTTTGCGACAAATTCTTGGAAGCGGTGAAGCTCGACTTGCGGGAAACTGCCACCCCGGTGGCGCGTGCCGCGACCTTGGGCACCTTCGACGCGGTGATGAGCCGCTACTTGCAACTCATGAGCCCCTACATGCCGCATATCACCGAGGAACTCTCGGCGCGGATGGGCTACGTGCGCGATGGCGAATTTTTGATGCAACAGCTGTTGCCCGCCACCCCTTTTCTCACCGTTGATGCTTCCGCCGCCCAAGCCCGCGCCGCCGCTATCTACGAGGCCGCCGGCCGCATGCGCAATCTCAAGGCGGAATACAAGATGGGCTCGCGCAAGGACCTGCGCTTTGTTATCAAATCTGCCCCCATTTGGCTCGCCGAAGAGGTCAAGGTGCTCGCTTTGCTCGTCGGTGCTGCGGATATTTGTTTGGATAGTGCGTACGAGGCGGTCAAGGGTACGCCGGCGGCCATTACGCCGCTGGGCGAGGTATACATGCCGCTGGAAGGCTTGATCGATGTGGTAGCCGAGCGCGTTCGCCTCACCAAGGAGATTGAGCGCATCGGGCTGGAAGTCAAAAAGTGCGAGGGCAAACTCAGCAATGCCAGTTTCGTCGAGCGAGCACCGCCGGAGGTGGTGGTTCAAGAAACGGCGCGCTTGGCCGAGTGGCACGCTAAAGTGCAACAACTCGGTGAGATGCTCGCGGCTTTGACATGACGGCTTGCCAGCGAGAAGATTGCGGCTAAAATCCACCACACGATGACAGATTTCAGCGGCATTGATGGAATTGGTAAAGCTTCCGGCGAATTGCTCGAAGCCGCCGGATTCTTTGATGTCCAAACCCTCGCCAAGGCCGGCGTGGAGGACCTCGCCGTCGAATTGGAGCGGGCCAACCAGATGCTGCGCATTGCCACGAACACCCCTACGGCGGTGAGCATCGGCAGTTGGATCGCCGCCGCCCGCAAAATTGTCGGTATGGATGCGGCTCCGCTGGTCGCGGCAACTATGCCGGTCAACTACGAGGCAATGCCGGCGATCATGGAGATGTTGGCGGCGGCTCCGTCGGCTATTCCGCTGCCAGCCTGGCACTTGGTGGAAAACCAGCTGGCCGTGGCGGATATTCCACCGGCTATTTTGCTCAACCGTTATCCCGGGGATCTGGAAATCTGTGCAAGCAGCCGCGACGTGGCCGTGCGGGCACTGCCACGCACGCCAACCGGCGCGCCCCAGCGGTCGAGTATATCGACCTACGTTCAGTTGGGTGAGAGCGGCCAGCAGAAACTCGAAATTGACCCCACACGCTTGCGCTCCATCGCTGATTTGGAGAAAGTCGGGCAGCGGATTCCGCTTTCGAAGGATTTGGCTCATGCGGCCGCATCCCGTGAGATTGACCGGATTGCCTTGCTTCGGGCACCGCTGGAGTCCACCAACCGTGGCCGCGACCCTCGCTCACGGAGGTTTGTGCGCGGCGTGCTGCACAGCCACCCGGTGAGTATGACCCTTGGGGCTTTGGTTACCCTGGCCATGGCGGTGCTCCTGCCGCTGGCTATCGCGGTTTCTGGCGTGTTGTTAGCGTCGGTGTTGTTTCCGGCGAAGTTTGCCTGGGTCTCGCCGTGGCTGCTGGCTGTGCCCTGCGGGTTGCCGTTGCTCGGCGGGGTGTACTTGATCTTTGGTATGAAAGGGCGCTGCCGCATCTGCACCCAACGCGTGTTCCTGCACCGTACCTGCCTGAAAAATTCTAAAGCTCATCACATTCGTGGGTTTGGCCATATTATTCCTGTGTCCCTGCATATTCTGCTGTTCCGCTGGTTCCGCTGCTCCTACTGCGGCACCTCGGTGCGCTTGAAGAAATAGCTCGAGAGTTCTCTCATGCGTCGCCATTCATCCCGTCCAACTCGCTTGCTGCCGCTCCGCTGGCTCTGCCTAGTGGCCGCCGTCTTCGGGGTGACCGGCTGCGGCTGGATCGGCTCAAAACTCAAGCCGACGGCACCAAAGGACGAGCCCAAACCATTTGGCGAGACCGGTATTCCACCCGAACTGCGGGCTCGTGGCTCGGGCAATGCCGATGGCTCGGTCGTTGCCCCCGGTGGCAACAAGCCCGGGGTCCCCGGCTTGGCCCTCACGCCGAGGGAGGATATTGTATTCACCAATCCGGACGACCCGGAGGCCCAGCTGCCGGAGCTCGCCGACCTATTGGCTGCGCCCAAGTCCAAAACTTGGGAGGATAGCGAGACTCTCGCCCGCCGCCGCGCTGCCCGCGAGGGCAAACCGCTGCTCATTTGGTTCACCAGTTCCCAAAATAGCCCGATGTGCAAAGCTCTCAACGAGGAGCTATTCACCACCAGCGATTTCGAAAAATGGGCAAACGAAAAACTCGTGCGCCTGCGGGTCGATGACGCGATGCGTGTCGATGACCCCGGTCTTTCGCTCGATGAGGCCCGCTCCCGCGAGATTGATGTGAAAAACTATGCGGCCGAACTCAAAATGCGCTTCAAGGTGATGGGCCACCCGACCTTGATTCTGCTCAATTCCAGCGGCGAAGTCATCGGCCGCTACGTCGGCTACAAGCGCGGCGGCGCGGATTTCACGTGGGGCCTGCTCAAGCATGGCGAATCCGTGTCCACCCGTGCCTATGCCGCTTGGCGCGATGGGCTGGAGAAAAAGGGTTATCGCGAATGGCGGGACCGGCGTGAACGCAAGGTGTTCGCCAAGCTGGTGGCCTATGCCAAGGGCGAACTTACGTTCGTCGAGCCCGACGGCACCCGCTCACGCACCCACGAAGACAAACTCTCGGATGTCGACCGCTCCTGGCTTTCCGGACAAAAAAACCATGTTTCATCGCCCTGAGCGCGGTGCCACGCTCGCCATCTGAGTCAGACCTCACTCAATGACCTTGTTTTGTCGAAGAGGTCACTCTATTCACTTTCTGAAGTGGCAGTAAATTGGGGTGTTAAAACTGCTGTGGCACGGGGTGACTTAAGTGAAAATAAGCTGCGGCCGGTTCTTATTCCACTGTCCTGACCACCAGTTGTCTGGCGCTGAATAGGCTGGCATGAGCGTCTTCCCGCAGTACCCGCCCACCGCTCGCTCGTTTCGGGCCAAAGTGGCCTCGATACTGCTCAAACACCCCGTCCACGTAGGATTTCGTGCCAAGCACCAGCCCGTCGGTGAAATACCGCACCCGGCAGCGCAACAACGCGGCACGACCCAATTGGCCTTTGCGGTGTTTCTCAGCGACGGTTTCCGCGCTTGAAAATCCCGCTCGCTTTTTAGCTCCGCTGCCGCTGGTGACCTCTGTTGCCTGGCGACCATCCTCAAATAACCAGCAGCGGTACACTTCCCCTGCGCTCATCCCCTTGCCTATAGCCGGGCTGTCCCAGGCGTTTTCCCCGCCACCTGCGTGACCGACCACTCCGCACAACCCTTGCCGCGCAGCCAGCCCGCCGCCCATCGCTTCGCCGTAACCGCACCACCGGTAATCCATCGGGTCTTTGACGATCCCCGCACGCACCGGGTTCAGGTCGATGTAGGCTGCCATGGTCCGCAGCGCCTCGCCGTCCTCCACCAGCACGCTTTTGAAGCGTTCCATCCACAGCGTGCCGCGACGTCCGTGGTGGGCGTTGTACCACCGTGAAAACCGCTCTTTCAACTCTTTCACAAATACCGGCAAATTGCAAAAACGCCGCAGGTACCCCGCGATGAGTGCCTCCGCCTGGTCCGGCATCCCGCGGCGACGCAAATCCGCCAACTCCGCCTGCAGCACTTCAATGTATCGATTTGAATACAGCAGCCGCAGGTGCTCCAGCAAGCGTTGCTCGCCGTCCGCGCCAGCAAAGCGCGCCACAAACCCGTCGTGTGACGGCACCCGTGCCAAAATATGAAAATGATTGTCCATTACTGCGTAGGTGTGAATTTCCAACCCGCTGAAGCGCGCCATTCGCCACATCAGGCGGCGCAGCGCTTCTTTTTCCGTATCCCCAAACAAGCGATCGCCGCCCGCCGTGCGGCTCATGATGTGGTAGCTCGCCCCTGCCGCCGGACCCACCACAATCCGCTGCCGCGTCCCTTTCCAGCCTCGCGCAAACACCTGGCCGAGGCAGGCTCCTGTCGGCAATTCAATCCGTTCCAGCGGCGACAGCCGCCGCGCTTGTGTCACCGAATCCGCTTCTATCGCTACCGAATCCGCCGTCCCCGCCGCTAGCGCCCCCTCCTTCCTGAGCCTCCGCCCAGCTCCGCCCCATTGCTTCCCTGACTCGCTATGATTCACCGCGTCCAAGCCACCGCCTCCATCGCGCTGCTTTCTCATGATTGAAAACAAGCATATCCATCCGCTGCCGTCAACTGTATAATGTCTGTCATTATGTTTCCACCCACTGCCGTCAACTACATAATGTCTGTCATTATGTTTTGTGGCTTATTTTTGGAGGTTGCTGGTCCAGGAATCTAGCACACCTCAATAATGTCAGGCATTGGATTAGGTTCATACATAATGTCAGGCATTGGATTAAGGTATTAGTTTAAGGCATTAGATTCACATCGTGGTCGAAGTGCCCAGCATTTATACTGGTAGGAGGTGGAATTGGTGTTGCGCAGCGTTCAATTGGACTTTACGATGAAGCTGTGAGGCGGCTTCACCTTTTGTTCATGCCCAGTACTAACCCATCGCAGCGTCAGGAAGCGGCCGACCAGCATGCCGCGGGGGCTGACGGGACGTTGGTTGTTGCGGGCGCGGATGGCGATGTAGCGAAAGCGCTGAGCCGGGAGCAGATCTTGGCGGAGATTGTCTGCGTCGCCAGAGTCAGGTTCGATGATGAGCCGAAAAATCGGAGTGAGCGGGAAGCCTTGCGGACCTTTGTTGGTGATTGGGTATCGGCCTTTCGGAGTGGTGAGACGGCGCTTTCCGCAGCGCGCTATGAGCAGTTGCCAGCCACCAGAGTCAATCCATCGGGACTCCACAGCACTTGAACCGTACTCCAGAGAAACGCAGCGCGCCGCCTGGCGAAACGGATGGCCGTGGTGTGTGGTGGGTCGTGCTGCTGTTGGTGGTGGGTCTGAGCCTGACCGGCTTGGAGGTGCGAAGCGTGAAATCTGCGCTTGATGATGATGCGAAAAATGGCTTTAAATTTGCCTGCGATGCTTTGGAAGCCAAGGTTGAGGAACGTCTTCACGCCCACGAGCAAATTTTGCGCAGCGGAGCGGGGTTTTTTGCCCATAGCCATGGGGTGAGCCGCGAGGAGTGGCGGGAATTTACCGATCTTCAGAAAGTCAACCAAACACTGCCGGGCATCCAAGGCATCGGCTTCGCACAGTTGGTGTCGCCCGGGCGACTTGCCGAACACCAGCGCCAAATCCGTGGCGAAGGTTTTCCCGAGTACCGGATTTGGCCGGAGGGGGATCGGGAAACCTATTCCTCAATCATTTTTCTTGAACCCTTCACCGGACGCAACTTGCGAGCCTTCGGCTACGATATGCTCAGCGAGCCAGTGCGTCGAGCCGCCATGGAACAGGCACGTGATGAAGACGCCACCGTCATCTCCGGCAAAGTCGAGCTGGTCCAAGAAGACGGTCATGACGTGCAGGCCGGCACCCTGATGTACGCCCCGGTCTATCGAGTGGGCGAGGCCCGGGCGACGCTTGCCGAGCGCCGCGCCGCCATCATCGGCTGGGTTTACAGCCCGTACCGGATGGACGACCTGATAGAGGGGGTGCTGGATCGCCGCAGCTTGCTGAAGGCGTACCAAATTCATCTGCAAATTTTTGATGGTACCCACGCGACGCCGGCCGGCTTGATCTACGACAGCGGTCAGGGGAGCGGTGAGCCGACGGAGGCCGCCACACCGATGAGCGGCCAGGCACTCGTCAAGGCGGCGGGTCGCAATTGGCTGTTGAGCTGTGTGCGGAGCGGCGGGCCGGGCAGCGAGATCGACTATGGCAAGGCGTGGTTGGTCGGCGGTGTGGGTGGGCTCATCAGTCTGCTGTTGGCTGGCTTGGTGCACTCATTTTACCGCACCCGGGTAAGAGCTGAGGGTTTGGCGGGTCGTTTAACCCATGACTTGAGCCAGAGCGAGGAGCGCTGGAAATATGCGCTGGAGGGTGCGGGCGACGGGGTCTGGGATTGGGATGTGAGGGCTGGAGAGGCGGTGTATTCCAAGCGTTGGAAAGAGATGCTCGGTTATGCTGAGAGCGAGGTCGGCAAGAGCATGGAGGAATGGAGAAAACGGGTCCATCTCGAGGATATGCCAAGAGTGCAGGAATGTCTCAATGCCCACCTTGCAGAACCTGGCGTCGCTTTCGTTTGCGAGTACCGCATGGGCTGCAAGGACGGCTCATGGAAATGGGTGCTGGATCGCGGGCATGTAGTCAATCGCGATTCCACAGGGCGAGCGTTGCGGATGATCGGTACGCTCAAGGATATTTCGGCACGCAAGCAGGTGGAGACTGAGTTTGCCAGGTTAGCGGTCATCCAGCGTGAATTGCTCCATCTGGCCACTCAGTTCGTCAACGTAGCGCCCGAGGCGCAGGATGCTGCCATCAACGAGTCGCTGGCATTGATGGGCCGGCTCATCGGGGTGGATCGCGCCAAATTATTCGCCTATGATTTGGCAGCCGGGACGTTTTCCAATAGTCATGAGTGGTGTGCGCCGGGTGTGGAATCGACCATTGACGTGACGCAGGCGGTGGCCATCAGCAGGATCACCGAGGGCACGGAGCGACACCGGCGTGGCGAGTTGGTGAGCATTGCGAATGTGGATGACTTGCCGGCCGCCAGCCCGCTGTACCAGAGGCTCAAAGAGCGTGGAATTCGCTCGCTGGTGAGCCAGCCGCTGATGCGTGGGAGCGTGTGTTGTGGGTTTGTGAGTTTTGAAAATCTGGAGAGCGAGCGGAGCTGGAAGCCGGAGGAAGAGGCGCTGCTGGGCGTGTTGGCCCAACTCTACGCCAACTTCAAAGCCCGCCGTAGCATGGAAGTCGAGGCCCGCGAGCTACATCAGCGGCTCAGCCAAGCCAACCTCGAGGCGCAGGCCGCGGTGCAGGCCAAAAGCCTGTTTTTGGCCAACATGTCGCACGAAATTCGCACGCCACTCAACACGATTCTCGGGTATTCGCAGCTCATGGGCTTGGAATGCGGCAATTGCTTGAATGGGGAGTGGATCAGTGCGATCAACCGCAGTGGTGGGCATCTGCTGACCTTGGTCACGGGTTTGCTGGAATTAGCGCGCAGTGATTCCCAGCCGCTGACGCTCAGGCCGGAAGATTTTGATGTTTACCAGATGCTGGACGATGTGCGCTTGATGTTTTCGCGCCAAGCCGAGGCACCGGGTTTGGAGTTAGAAATCTCATGCCGCCCCGAGGTGCCGCAATTCATCCACAGCGACCCAGGCAAGTTGCGTCAAATCCTCATCAACCTGATCGGCAATGCCTTCAAATTCACCCGCCGTGGCCGCGTGCGCATGACGGCGAGCGTGGTGGCGGCCACCGCGTCCGCAGAGCCATTGCTTGCTCTCGACGTGGAGGATACCGGCTGTGGCATTGAGAATGGCGACTTGGAACGCATCTTCGAGGTTTTCGAGCAAGCGGAAGACGGCCGCCGCAGCGGTAAAGGCACCGGTCTAGGCCTGCCCTTGAGCCGGCGTTACGCGCGGGCTCTTGGCGGTGATGTCACCGTGACCAGTCGCCCGGGCGAGGGCAGTTGCTTTCGGGTCACCTTAGGCTTGCGCGATGCGTGCCGCAGCGGCGAGTCCCTCCACCGACTCAAAGTGCTAGGGCTGGCGCCGCAGCAGCCCGTGCGGCGGATTCTGGTGGTGGACGATGATCTGGCAAACCGCGAGATGCTCGCCGAGATGCTGGTTACGGTGGGCTTTGCCGTCGAAGTGGCAGAGAGCGGCGCGCAAGCGTTGGAGCGACTGGGGCAGGATGGCGGGGTGGGATTGGTGCTCATGGACCGGCACATGCCGGAGCTCGATGGTTTTGAGACCATTCGCCGCCTGCGTGAGTTGCCCGGCGACGGCGCGCTGCGAGTGTTGATGGTGACGGCCAGTGCGGCAGCTGACGACAAGGCGCAGGCGCTGGCCGCTGGGGCTGACGGCTTTGTTTCCAAACCCGTGTGGCGGGAGGAATTGCTGGCGGAGGTTGGTCGGCTCACCGGAGTCAGCTACACCTACCAACCCCACGATACCTCCGCCAACGATCTTCTCGAACCTAGCACCCTGGCTGGCTTATCGGCTGAATTGCGCGAGCAACTCGGTGGGGCGTTGCGCCGCGGCGATATCCGGCATTTGCGCGAGTTGCTCGCGCAACTCGCCAGCGGCCAGCCGCGACTCGCCGGGCAACTCGGGGGCTTGGTCAACGCTTATGACTATGAGCGCTTGAATGCCCTGCTTGAGTCGGTGAAAGGAGATGATTTATGAATGAAGCCCCCCCCGCGGCGAACATCATGATTGTGGATGACGAGCCGGAGAATCTGAACGTGCTCGAAGCCTTGTTGACGCAGGCGGGCTACTTGGTATCGGCCTTTCCGCGCGGGGAATTGGCGCTGGCTGCTGCCTGCCACCAAGCTCCGGATCTGGTGTTGCTCGACGTGCGCATGCCCGGGCTGGATGGTCACGAGGTGTGCCGCCGCTTCAAGGCGCATGAGGACTTGCGGGGGATCCCGATTCTTTTTATCAGCGCTCTTTCCGCTGCCGAGGATATTGCCGCGGGCTTGGAATGCGGTGGCGTCGATTACATTGCCAAACCATTTAGTAAACCCGAGGTGCTGGCCCGGGTGTGCACCCACATCGCTTTGCGCGGCGCCTATCTCCAACTCGCCGCCGAGCATGCACGCTTGCAGTCGCTCGAGCGCCATCGCGATTTGCTGACTCACATGCTGGTGCATGACATGCGCGGTCCCTTGCAGGTGATTGGCGGTCATCTGGAAATTCTTGCTAGCTGTGTGACGGATCCAGTGCCCGTCGAGCAGCGCCAAAGCTTGCGGGCGGCCACCCGTGGCGTGCGTCTGCTCAGTCAAATGGTGTCCACGGTGGTGGATTTGAGCCGCATCGAAGGCACTGGCATGCCTCTGCGGCTGCTAGCGGTAGGGGCAGGGGAGATTTTTCGTGGGGCTTGCGCCCAGGTTCTCGATCCGGCCGATTCCCGGCACATCGCCGAACACATTGGAGCGGATTGTCCGCTCCTGCTCTGCGACCTAGAGGTGACTGTGCGCATCGTCGCCAATCTGCTGGCCAATGCCTTGAAGCACGCGCCGGACAGCAGCTCGATCGAGCTAGGCGCGGTGGGCGTCGACGGGGGCGTGTGCCTGTGGGTGCGCGACTGCGGGCCGGGTATCGCGGCAGAGGATCAGCAACGGATTTTTGATAAATTTGTGGTGCTGCAGCAGCCATCCGGCAATTTTCTTGCTTCCATCGGCCTGGGGCTGGCCTTTTGCAAGTTGGCGGTACAAGCGCATGGCGGCCGCATCGGGGTGGCCAGCGAGTCGGGCGTGGGGAGTACCTTCTGGTGTCATCTGCCGGCCGCCGCGCCCAACCTAATGCAAAGTTAGCGGGTATACCGCAATCCTTGCAGACTTATCCGCGGATCCTGGCCTGCGGGTCATCGGTTGCAGCCCTGTGATACCAAGGGGATTTGTGAATTACCTAAAATTGGCACGCAACCTGCTAGTGGGATATTCATACAACCCATGAGTTCCCATGAACGCAATGAGAAGACGATCCAAACTAAGGTCAAATTAGTCAAAATATGGAGCGTCTTGATGGGCTTGGTGAATTTACTCGTAGGCATCCTGCTACTGGCCTGCCCTGCGGCGTTTGCCGCAATATTGGGCTTGGCACCAGCGGCGCCTGACGTGCCTGCGCTGCTCAGCGGTGTTGGCGTGTTGGTGGGCGGGATGGGTTTGAGTTATTTTGTTGTATTGTGGCCATTCAAAGGCGGCAGGATCGTCTGGTATGTCACCTCCTTGCTGTACGGTATGACGTCGGCGGCGATTGTCTGGACACTTGAAATGGATTGTCTGCCAGCGAACTGTCTGCTGGTGGCCCTATTGGGTTTTCTGCTGGCGCTGGTGCAGGTGGCGGTGCTGCGTGCCGGATGGTGGACCACGATCATCAAGTGGCAAAACTACCGTGCTAGTCAGGTCCGCGGGGGGAGGCCGCTGACTTGGCCGATTTGATTTGGGAGCCGGATGAAGGCATGGTTTGCACGCGCAAGCCAGGGTTTGAATAGCCGGGCAGGGTTAATTAACCGCGAATGCAGAATCAGGCTTGTCATTGCCCGTCGCTTTGTCTAACTATTTGCCCAGCCGCCATCTACGGTAACTTCTCAATGCCAGCCTCCGATTTTTCACCCAATCTGCTGTTTGTCGATGATGATGAAGCCATTCTTCAATTGCTGGTTTCAGCGGCAAAAAGCCGCGGTTGGCGACCGGTGACGGCGGGCAGCGGCAGCGCAGCCTGCCTCCAGCTCAACCCTGAGATCAAGGCGGTGGTGCTCGATTATGGGCTAGCGGATGGGGACGGGATTCAGGTGCTGGAGCGCTTGCGCAAGATTGACCCCGATGTGCCGGTGGTCATTCTCACCGGTTGCAATGAAGCGGAGGTGGCGGTGCGGGCGCTGCGGGCAGGGGCTGATGATTACCTGACCAAGCCATTTGAATTGGAGCGGCTGTTTGGGGTGATTCAGGAGGCTTGTCGAGCACGGCGCCAGAGTTCGAGCGTGGAAGGTGGGCGAGGCGGCGGCGTGGTTCCGCGCAGTGCCGGGGTGCTCGAGCACGCCCGCAGCCAGAGTATGCGCGGAATGTACCAGCAGATGAAAAAGGCGGCACAGCTTGACGTCACCCTGCTGCTCACCGGCGAAAGTGGCACCGGTAAAACTTTTGTTGCACGGGAAATTCACCGCCTCAGCCAGCGCGCAGGCGAACCATTCATTCCGGTGAGTTGCCCGGCCTTGCCGCGGGAGTTGCTTGAATCCGAATTGTTTGGCCACGAACGCGGGGCCTTCACTGGGGCCACGACACTCAGGGAAGGACGCTTTGAACAAGCCAGCAAGGGGACGATTTTTCTTGATGAAATCGGTGATTTGCCCGGTGAGCTCCAGCCCAAGTTGCTCACGGTGCTGCAAGATCAGGAGTTTTTTCGGGTGGGAGGCAACCGGATGCTGCGCACGGATGCCCGCATCATAGCCGCGACCAACACCGACCTGCGGGAGCGGGCGGCTCAAGGCAGTTTTCGCGAGGATCTCTACTACCGCCTAAATGTGCTGGAACTGCGCTTGCCACCCCTGCGCGAGCGCCTCGAGGATCTGCCCGATCTCATCAACTCAATCCTCGAGCGCATTGCCCTCAAACGCGCCAAGCCACTGTGGACGATCACCGCCGCTGCCGTCAAAATATTGAAAAGCCAATCCTGGCCAGGTAATATCCGGCAGCTCGAAAATGTGCTCGAGCGAGCGACCGCTTTCGCAGATTCCACGCAACTCGACGAAGAGGATGTGGTACCTATGCTCGACGGTCTAGGTCAAAAGCCCGCAGAGTTGCGGCTCAGTGCGGGGCGCTCGCTCGATGCGGTGGCGCGCCAAGCATTCTTTGAGGCCTACCAGCGCAACGGCAACAACAAGGCCCGCACCGCCCGTGAACTCGGCATCGCCGAACGCACGGTCTATAATCTGCTAGCCAAGTACGCCGTCGACTAAGGCTGGGTTGCCGGCGGGGGTATCCAAACTGAGCTGGGCAGACGCGTGATTGGTTTGAGCCCGAACTCCGATGTTAGATCCTAGGAGTCGGATAGATTAACCGCAGATTTCACAGATTTCACGGATTGAAATAGGTTCCATTTGCAACTTCTCCGAAGTTGCAAATGGTGAAATATTCTATACCAAAAAATCCGTGTAATCTGTGTAATCTGTGGTTCCTGTTTTCCTTTCCAGGTTCATCAGGGCAAGAGCCGCAGCCAGGCGAAAAACGCTGCGGTATCGGCGGCCATCGGGATGGCACATTTGATTTTATCGGCCAAGCAGGCGAGGCGCTCGGGAATGGCGACTTGGCCGGGGCCCAGCACGCGGTCGAGGGTTTCGGGAAACTTGGCAGGGTGGGCGGTGGCAAGCACGATGGTAGCGGCCTGCGGGTGCCGTTGGCGCCATTGGCGTGCGGCACACCAACCGACAGCGGCATGCGGGTCGAGTTGATAGTGATGGGTGGCAGCCACCTCAGCGATGGCGGCGAGGGTGTCATCGTCACTCACCGAGTAGCCGCTGATGCGGCCGCACATCGCGCTGCGGTCGTTTTCAAACAAGGCGAGCAGGCGGGCAAAATTTGACGGGGCGCCCACATCCATGGCGCTGGAGGGGGTGGGTTGGCTCGGGCGCGGAGCGTAGGCTTGGCCGGCCAGATAGGTGGTGAGCAGGTCGTTGCGGTTGTTGGCGGCGACGAAATGGTCGACGCAGAGGCCGAGGCGCTCGGCGAGCAGGCCGGCGGTGAGGTTGCCGAGGTTGCCGGAAGGCACGACAAACACCGGGGCGATGCCGGGGGGCAGCAGCCTGGCACTATGCATGTAGTAGAAAATCTGCGGCACGAGCCGGGAAATATTGATCGAGTTGGCGGAGGTCAGTGGCATGCGGGCGGCTAGGCCGGGATCCAACAAGGCGGCCTTGACCAGGCGCTGGCAATCATCGAACGAGCCATCGACCTCGAGTGCGGTGATATTGCCGCCCAAGGTGGTGAGTTGTTTTTCCTGGAGTCCGCTGACTTTGCCGCGCGGATAGAGGATGACCACGCGGATGGCCGGCACGCCGTGGAAGGCATGGGCGACAGCGCCGCCGGTGTCGCCGGAGGTGGCCACCAGCACGGTGAGCATGCGCTCATCGTCGCGGGTGAACCAACTCATGAGCCTTGCCATGAAGCGCGCACCAAAATCTTTGAAGGCAAGCGTCGGCCCATGAAAAAGTTCCAACACGTATTGCTGCGCTGCCACCTCCACCAGCGGCGCGTCAAAGCTCAGAGCGTCGTCGACGATGGCGCGCAAGGCGTCTGCGGGCACGTCCTCGCCAAAAAATGCCTGCGCCACCCGGTAGCCAATCTCTTGAAAACTCAAGTCCCGCCAGACGTCCCAGAAGCCGGCGTCCAAGCGCGGCAGTCGCTCTGGCAGATAGAGGCCGTTGTCCGGCGGCAGCGACGCGAGCACCGCCTGTTTGAGCGGGACGCGGTGGGCGGCATCGTTGGTGCTGACGAAGTGCATGGGGGTGGGGTGGAGTGGTCAGTTTGGAAAGAAGAATGCAGCCGCAGAGCCGCAAAGGTGGCAAAGGGACGCGGAGCAAGACGGGATTTTTCTCAGTAAACCAAGCCACTTTGCGCCCCTTAGAGACCATTGCGACTCTGCGGTAAATCTGCAAGTTATTGAGAAGAATCAGATCACATGCACACCGCGGGGGTTGATGCGGGAGACGTAGATTTGATTGGGCAGGGGCACGGCGGAAAACACCTTGGAAATTGCCTCACCGGCCTTGCGGGCAGTGGCCTCACCCTCACACAAGGCAAACACGCTGGGACCGGCGCCGGAGATGGAAAATCCCAGTGCTCCAGCGGCCATCGCGGCGCGCTTGGCACGATAAAAATCCGGGATGAGTTTTTGGCGGCGGGGTTCGGCGATCACATCGTGGATCGAGCGGCTGATCAATCCGTAATCCTCCTGGATGAGGCCGCAGAGCAGGCCGCCGAGGTTGCCGATCTGCTGGGTCGCGTTGATCAGGGGGATGTCCCGGGGTAAAATTTCCCGCGCTACTTTCGTTAGGATCTCGATATCCGGGTGGACCACGGCGACCCACAAGTTGGCAGGGGCGGGGATGCAGGCAACGTCGAGTTCGTCGTTGGAGCGGATGAAGACAATGCCCCCGAGCAGGCAAGGAGCCACATTGTCGGCGTGCCAGGCGCCGTCGGCGGAGGCCTCGCCAGCCATGGCAAAGGGCAATAACTGTAGTTTGGTGAGGGGCTCGCCGATGAGGGTGTTGACGGCGAAGGCTCCGGCCACCGCACTGGCGGCGGAGGAACCCAGGCCGCTGCCAAAGGGCATTTTCTTATGGATTTCCATTTCCACGCCGCGGTCGCTCATGCCGAGGTGGCGGAGCAAATCCAAGGCGGCGACCCCGGCGGTGTTGTGTTCCGGATCGAGGGGCAATTTGCCATCGTCACCGGTGATTTGGGTGATGCGGAAACCCGGGATGTCCGAATGTCTGACCACCACCTCGTCGCCGGGGGCGTCAATGGCAAAGCCTAACACGTCGTAGCCACAGGCCACATTGGCGACGGTGGCGGGGGCGAATACGCGGATTTCGTGTGCTGGTTGGGATTTCATCGCTGAACGTCTCCTAACATATAAGTGGGATGGCTTGAGGTGCTGCGGCAGAGGGCCGGAGCGGCGGGATGTTAAACCGCTCCCGCGCTGTGGGCAACCGGAAACGCGCCGGAAAATGGTGCCTGCGCCAGGCCATCCCTACTAACTTCCTGGATGCGGCCGTAGGGAGCGACGACTTTATTGTCGTCGTGCGGAAGGTCCGGCCATGAAATAGAGCCTTCGGCACGTACCCATGGGCCACCCTTCCGCTACCACCACAAGAATGTGGTGGCTCCTCACTAACTTCCCGGCCCAGTTAGTCCCGTCGTTGTCAGCCCATCGGCGGTGCAAGCTCCCTATTCTCACCTCATGGGCTGCCGGTCAGGATGCCCGGTCCACGTGGCGCGGGCATCTTGCCCGCCGCTTGCCGCTTGCCGCTTGCCGCTTGCCGCTTGCCGCTTGCCGCTGCGCCAGGAGCTTGTCGGCTTGACAGCCGCCCCCGGCGAGCGAAGCTGCTGGTGGCATGGTACACTTTCTTGATCCCCGCAGTGACCTGGTGTTCAAACGGATTTTCGGTGAGCACCCGGAAATTTTGCGGAATTTCCTCAACGGGATGTTGCCGTTTGCGGACGAGAGTCAATTCATCACCTCGCTGGAGTACTTACCCAGCGAGCAGGTGCCCGATATCCCGGTCATCAAAAACAGCATCGTCGATGTGCGCTGCAAGGATGCCAGCGGCCGCCAGTTCATCGTGGAAATGCAGATGCAATGGACCGGCTCGTTTCTCCAACGGGTGCTCTTCAACGCCAGTAAGGCCTACGTGCGGCAATTGGAGAAAAGCGAGAGCTACGATCTGCTCTGCCCGGTCTGGGGGCTGAGCCTGCTGGACGCGACCTACGACCCCGATCCAGACTCCTACTACCACGACTATCAGATTGTGGAAACCGGCGACCCGCAGCGGGTGCTTGATGGCCTGCGCCTGATCTTCGTGGAATTGCCCAAATACCGGGAAACCAACCCGCAGGAGGCCCGCAAACTGCGCTGGGCCTGGCTCAAATTCCTGCGGGAAGCCGGGGATGCGGGCAGTCAGGGGCATCTATCAGTGGAAGAATTCCGCGTCCAGGTCGGGATCAACGAGCCGCTGCGCCAAGCCTTGGGCATCGCCGAGGAATGCGGCTTCACTCGTGAACAACTCGCCCTCTACGACGGATTCTGGGACGCCGTGAGGATCGAACGCAGCCTGCTGAGCGGGAAATTCGCCGAGGGCAAGGCCGAGGGCAAGGCGGAGGGACTGGCGGAGGGCGAGGCCAAGGGTAAGGCCGAAGCCCTGCTGGAGACGGCGGCGGGTATGAAAGCGGCAGGCATCGCAGCCGAGACCATCGCCCGCATCACCGGACTGCCGATGGAACGGATTGCGGAATGATGGCCTGGCGAGGCTTCGCCTAAGACCCAAGACAAAGAGAATTGATGAATGCCGATTGATGATTGTTGATTTGTGATGTGAGCTTGGACACGAGCGTCCGCACTAACCAAGATCACTTCAACAATCCGAAATCAACATCCATCATTCGTCAATCAATTCGGAGATGGCGGCAGTTCGCATGGGCTTGGAATGGAGGGTGCCTTGGAGGCTGCGCGTGATCTGGTGAGTCTGTGGAATGAGGAGAAACGTGCCCGCAGCGAATCCATCACCACCCAAACCGAGGCTATTCTCGCAACTGTGGAAGTCGCCTGATATCAGATTTCGACTGCGGAATCCAGCTTGAAATGGCGGGCGACCAGGGCGGCGGCATGGTCTGGGGTGAGGCCGTGGAGGGCGCGGAGGGTGTCTGGGGGGCCGTGTTGGATGAAGGCGTCGGGCCAGCCGATGCGTTCGACCGGGGTGTGGATGCCGGCGCTGTGGAGGTGTTCGATGACGGCGCAGCCGAAGCCATTGGTTAGGACGTGGTCCTCGAAGGTACACAGGACGCGGCACCTGGAGGCGTAGGTTTCCAGCAGGGCGGTATCGAGCGGTTTGATGAAACGCGGGTTGATGAGGGCGACGGAGAGGCCCATGGCTTCGAGCAAGGCTTTGGTGCGCTCGGCCATTTCGAAAAGCGTGCCCAGGCCGATGAGGGCCACGTCCGTGCCGTCGGCGACGAGTTCGGCTTGGCCAATTTCGAGGATTTGGGGTGTGGGTTTGAGCGGGGTGCCACGGATTGGGCCGCGCGGGTAGCGGATGGCCGAGGGGCCGGCGTCGTAGGCCGCCATGGTGTGAAGCATGTCGGCAAATTCATTTTCATCTTTGGGCTGCATGTGGACGAGCCCGGGAATGAGCCGCAGGTAGCCGATATCAAAGAGGCCGTGGTGGGTCGGGCCGTCATCGCCGGAGAGGCCGCCGCGGTCCATGCACAGGCGCACCGGCAGGTTTTGCAGGGCGATGTCATGGATGATCATGTCATAGGCGCGCTGCATGAAGGTTGAGTAGATGGCGACAAACGGTCGGTAGCCCTTGGTGGCGAGGCCAGCGGCGAAGAGCGCGGCGTGTTCCTCGGCGATGCCCACATCAAAGTAGCGCTCCGGCAGCTCGCTTTTGAAAATATCCAGCTTGGTGCCGCCGGGCATCGCGGCAGTGATGGCGACGATTTTTGGGTCGGTTTTGGCGAGGTCGGTGAGGGTGCGGCCGAAAATCTCAGAGCAGGTGGGCGTGTTGGTGTGGCTGGTCGAGCCGTCCTCGAGTTTGTAGGCACCCAAGCCGTGAAATTTGCCGGGATTATCCAGCGCGGGTTGGTAGCCGCGGCCTTTTTCGGTAATAATGTGCAGGACGACGGGCTCGTGGAGGGTTTTGAGGTGCTCGAAGGTGCGCACCAGCAGGTGCAGGTCGTGGCCATCGATTGGGCCAAAATAGCGCAGCCCGAATTTCTCAAACAACACGTTGGGAAACAACAGGTTCTTGGCGCTTTCCTCGACCTTGTGGGCGAGAGTACGGGCCGCCTTGCCGGCGAGCTTCTCGACAAATTCGGCAGCCTTGCCGCGCACCGCAGCATAGGTTGGATGGGTTTGCAGGGCGTTGAAGTAGCGGGCGATGGCGCCGACGTTCTTGTCGATGGACCACTCGTTGTCGTTGAGCACAACGATGAAATTGCGGGTGGTTTCGGCGATGTTGTTGAGCGCCTCGAGGGTGGGGCCGCAGGTGAAGGCGGCATCCCCGGCGACGGCCACCACGTGGCTGTGTGCGCCGGCCAGATCGCGGGCGGCGGCAATTCCGAGGGCAGCGGAGAGGGCGGTGCCGGCATGGCCCGCGCCATAGGCATCGTGGGCGCTTTCGCTGCGCAACAGGAAACCGTTGAGGCCTTCGAAGGTGCGGATGGTGTGGATGCGCGAAGCCCGCCCAGTGAGCATCTTGTGTACGTACCCTTGGTGTGCAACGTCGAACACCAAGCTGTCGTCCGGAGTGGAGAAGACGCGGTGGAGGGCAATGGTCAGCTCAACGACGCCGAGATTGGGACCGAGGTGGCCGCCGGTCTTGGATAGCGAGGTGATGAGCGAGTGGCGAATTTCGGCTGCCAGCTTCACCAAGTCCTCGTGAGCGAGGTTCTTGACGTCGGCGGGCGAGTGGATGGCCGAGAGCAGGGGGCCGAGCGCAGGGGGGTTAGAACAGGCGGATGTCGTCATCGTCGTTGGGGGTCTCGGCCGTGGCGGGCGAGAGGGTGGGAGCTTGGGTGCTTGAGGCCTCGGCTTCCAGCGGGCTATCGTTGAGGTTGCGCAGGGTAATGAGTTCGATGCGACTGCGGGCACTCTGCAGAATGGTTTCGCAGTGATTGAGCAAGGCCGAGCCTTTCTCGTAGCTGGCAACCAGCTCTTCGAGTGGCAGTGACTCATGCTCCATGGACTCGACAATGGTTTCGAGCCCAGCCAGCGCATCCTCAAAGGACGTTGCGGGAGAGGTAGGCATCAGGCTGTCTTTTTTACGTGGCATCGCGGTCATTCCGGTTTGTCGTTGGCTTTTACTGGCTTGGCACTGTAAAAGATCACGTAGTAACCTAACAGTGGAATGGGATACGGGTAACGTTTGACGATGGGTTCCAATTTCCGGTCTTTGTCGTACAGCGAGGTGTTGGTGGATCCCGTGGCAATCATCGCCTGACCGTCGATGGCCAGTGAGGTGAAGTCCTTGTATTTGCCGGCAATGTCCATCATGTTGTTGCCCATGCCATAGGACGATGGGGTCATGAGAATGCCGGCCGCCGCCGTGTCCAGATCCGTGGCGGCGTTGTCGAGTTTTTCAAAGCCGGCGCGGTCGGGCGGCAACCAGATGCTGGTGCGATCGGCGTACCAAGCAACCGCCCACGGTTGGTCGGAGAAGGCCACCTGGTTTTCCGGGATGATTTTTTTGAGGCGCAGGTTCAGGGCGGGGGCGTAGTAGGGCGGCCAATACGGGAAGCCGCCCTTATCGCGGTTTTGGATACCGGCGCTGATGCGATTGGGCAAGGTCAGCAGCAGGGGCAGGGAACAGAGGATGATTACGGCGACGTAGTGGACGTTGCGCAGGGCCGGAGTGGAGGCCACAAACTCGAGGCGGCCCCACAGGATGGACAGGAAGGCCAGGCCATAGGCGGTCATGATGGGGGCGAAGAGGAGGTGGAGTTGGTTTGGATCCAAGCCTTTGGTGGTGACGCCGAAGAACGCGAGGCCGATGGCGGTGGTGCACCACATCAGTAGGATGGCCCAGCGGAAGGTGGCAATGGGCTTGCGTTTGAACGGGTGCAACAGGGAGATGAAAAACAACGGGGCGATGATGATGCCGGCTAGGAATGGGATGATGTCGGCGGTTTGGAGCAAGGCCACACGGATGATCTTGGAGAAGATGCCGTTGAGGTTGAGGTTGTCCTGGAGGTTGACGGTGCGCATCACTTCATCCTCGGAGCCGGCCAAGCCGTTGTAGAGGGTGAGGTAGGCGGTGCCGAAGGGGTTGCCGCTCACGCTGGTATTGTGCACCATGACGAAGGCGGCGGGGATAAGCAGCAGCAACAGAATGATGGCGGCGACGATGCCGCGCGGGCGGAAGGCGATGGCCGCAAAAATGATGTAGCCTAGGGCAATCCACACCGTCATCCAGTGGGTGAGGGCCAGCAGGGTGAAAAACACCCCGGCGATGACTGCTGGGGTCATCGCTACGCGGCCCTCGGCGGCGGCTTCGATGGCCCGGTACACGAAGTAGATGGCGCAAGAGAAGAGCGTGAGCATCATCATTTGCGGCAAACCACTCAGCGCGTAGTTCCAGAACGACTCACAGAAGAGCATCAGGATGGCGCACACGGCAGCGATTTTGGCATCAAAAACTCGTGCAATGAGCAGGTAGTTCACTCCGATGGCCATCAGGAAGAACGCGGTGCTGATGGCAGCGATGACCCGATCGAGGGGGAAGATGAGTTCTTTGTCGCCCATCTGCCATTTGCCACTATCCGCCGCGCCGACCACTTTGAGCACCGCCGCAGTCAACAGCGGGTTGAGGGGCGAGTGGTAGGTGTCTTCAAATTTCCGGAATGAGACGATGGATTTCTTGGTGGTTTCCGCCTGGCTGTAGGCGGCGGGGCGGATCAATTTGGTGGTGAAGCCGTTGCCGCGGGCGATTTCGCGGGCGATTTGGGCTTGGTCCATGGCTTGCGGTGAGTTAAGGCCACGGAACAGGGTGAACAGGTTGCCCAGTGTGAGGGCGATCATCACCAGGAAAAATAGGCTGCGGCGGATGATGATGCCCTTGTCGATGGTTGAGGATCGGGCACTCATGACAGTGAGACGGGGAGAAATGAAAACATTACAGGTGGAGGTCTTTTAATTTGCGTTGGAGAGTGCGGCGGCTGAATCCCAAAAGGTCCGCTGCATGCGTGCGGTTGCCATGGGTCGCAGCAAGGGCGCTGCGGATCGCATCGGCTTCGAGCGCATGCAAGTTGAAAGCGGGCGGGTTTTCAAGGGCGATTTTACTCGCTGCGGCGCTTTCCGTGGCTGCTGCGGGCGCGGCTAGTAAAAAAAGTGGCAGATGGCGGGTATCGATGACCGGCTCATTGCACATGACGACGCCGTGTTCGATGACCGTGCGCAGCTCGCGGACGTTGCCGGGCCAGTCGTAAGCGAGCAAGCTGAGGAGGGCGGCGTCGCTGAGCGGTTTGAATGGGCGCTGGTTTTCGCTGGCGAATTCTTGGAGGAAACTATTGGCCAGCAGCACAATGTCCTCGCGGCGGTGGCGCAAGGGTGGCATCTGGATTTTTACCACATTGAGGCGGAAAAACAGGTCCTCACGGAAGCTGCCGGCATCCACCAGGCCGCGCAGACTTTTGTTGGTGGCGGCGATGACCCGCACGTCGATTTTGACCGGGGTGTTGGAGCCGACGCGCTCGAAGCTGCGCTCGGAGAGCACGCGCAGGAGTTTGACTTGGGTGGAGGGATCGATTTCGCCGATTTCATCGAGGAAAATACTGCCGCCGTCGGCTTGTTCGAAGCGGCCAATGCGGCGCTGGGAGGCACCGGTGAAGGCACCTTTTTCGTGGCCGAAGAGTTCGCTTTCGAGCAATTGGGGTGAGAGCGCCGCGCAGTGGACGATGACCAGCTTGGCCGCCGGCCGCCCCGATAAGTGGTGCAGCGTGTGGGCCACCACTTCCTTGCCGGTGCCTGATTCCCCTTCGATGAGAATGGTGGCCCGGGTCGGTGCCACCTGCTGGATCATCTCAGTGACCGTGTTCATGGCCGGGGATTTGCCGATGAGCCGATCGAGCTTGTGGGATTGCTGGACCTGACGGCTGAGCTGGCGGTTTTCCGACTCCAAACTGCGGCTGTGCAAGGCCCGTTTGAGCAGCATCTCCACCTCGTCGAGGTTGAGCGGCTTGGTGACAAAGTGCCAGGCCCCGCGCCGCATCGCCTCCACGGCCGTGTCCACCGAGCCGTAGGCGGTCATCATGATGGCCACCGGCGGTTCGGGCAGGGCCAGCGCCGTCGCTAACAAGTCCATCCCGGACTCCGCGCCGAGTCGCAGGTCGGTGAGTAGCAGTGCGATGGGCTCGCTCTTGAGAATATTCAAGGCTTCGGCGCAACCGGCCGCTGTGTACACATCGAATTGTTCTTCCAGCGCGCTGCGCAGCCCTTCGCGGGTAGCGCGTTCGTCATCAACGATGAGCAGGGTGGGGAGCATGGGGGGAGGAAGGCTGAAGTTTTAAACTAAGAGACAGAAGATCGCTGCGCTGAAAGACAGAAGACAGAAGACTGGAACAAGTGACGCCATGTGCTGAGGAGCCACGACCTTATTGTCGTGTCTTTGCCAATGTGGGAAAATGCGAAAAAGACCGAAGATGGGAAGACAGAAGACAGAAGAAAGGAACAAGAGACGCCATGTGCTG
>WBXE01000013.1 GCA_008932955.1 Verrucomicrobiota bacterium | reverse complement strand
CTGACCAAGCCACTGCATGACTGGCTGACCACCAAATTTGGCTGGGACTGGTGGCCGTTTATCCAGACCGACGGGATTTCCTTTTTGACGTTTGGGCGGCTGCGGCCGCTGCACACCAACGCGGTAATTTTCGCCTTTGTTGGCAACATGATGTTTGCCGGGATTTACTACTCGACGCAGCGACTGTGCAAGGTGCGCATGGCCTCGGACCGGCTCACGGCGATTCACTTCTGGGGTTGGCAGCTCATCATTGTGGCCGCTGCCCTGACCCTGCCCGCCGGCTTCACCCGCGGCAAGGAATACGCGGAGCTCATCTGGCCGATCAACCTCGCCTTAGCCTTCATCTGGATCGTGTTTGCCATCAATTTCTTCTGGACCCTGGCCAAACGCAATGAGCCGACCATGTACGTGTCGCTGTGGTTCTACATGGCCACCGTCATCACCGTGGCCATGCTCTATGTGGTCAACCACCTATCCATACCCACGTCCTGGACCCATTCCTATCCGATATTCGGGGGCTTGCAGGACGGTTTGATCCAGTGGTGGTACGGGCACAACGCGGTGGCGTTCTTCCTAACAACGCCAATTTTGGGGATCATGTATTATTTCATGCCCAAAGCGGCGAACCGGCCGGTGTACTCGTACCGGCTTTCGATCATTCACTTCTGGTCGTTGGTGTTCATTTACATTTGGGCGGGGCCGCACCACTTGCTCAACACCGCATTGCCTGTGTGGCTGCAAAACCTCGCCATGCTCTTCTCGCTGATGTTGTGGGCACCGTCTTGGGGCGGCATGCTCAACGGCTTGCTCACCCTGCGCGGGGCTTGGGACAAGTTGCGCAGTGATCCAGTCATTAAATTCTTCGCCGCCGGCGTCACCTTCTACGGCATGGCCACCTTTGAAGGTCCGCTCATGGCCATCCGCTCGATCAACGCCTTGTCGCACTACACCGATTGGACCATCGGTCACGTCCATTCTGGTACCCTAGGCTGGAACGGGTTCATGGCTGCCGGCATGTTCTACTGGCTCGCCCCACGTCTGTGGAAAACCCAGCTGTGGTCCAAGGCACTCGCCGACATGCACTTTTGGATCGGCCTCGTGGGCGTGTTGCTCTACATTGTGGCGATGTGGTTCTCGGGCATTTCCCAGGGCCTGATGCTTAGCCAATTCAAGCCTGACGGCGCCACGCTGGTGTACACGTTCCTGCAGACATTGGAAAACATCCAGCTCTACTATATCTTCCGCGTCATCGGCGGTTTCTTGTACCTCTCCGGCTTTGTGCTGCTGGCCATCAATGTTTGGAAAACCGCGCGCTCCGGAAGTCCCTACAATGAATCGATCGAAGTGGCCGTACTTGAGCCCAAGCGCAAGAATAGCATGACGTGGGGCGAGGCGCTCATCAATGATCCGCTGGCGTATACCTTCCTCGGCATTTGCACCACCCTGCTGTGGTGGTTCCTGCCGCCCCACGCCGATAAAGCGGCCTTGTTGTTGACCATCCTCATTGCCATCAAAGCGGTGTTAGCCTTCAAGTCATCCAATGATGGATGGACCCAATGGCATGAGCGCATTGTTGAGAACTACCTGCCCTTTGCGGTGCTGGTGTTTGTGACGGCGGCCATCGGTGGGGCGGTGCAGATTATTCCCACCCTCATCGTCAACCGCGAAAAGAACGTCGAAGGTCGCCTCCAAGAAGTTTACACCCCGCTCGAACTCGCTGGCCGCGATATCTATATTAACGAAGGCTGCTATCTGTGCCACTCCCAAATGATCCGCACCCTCTCCGCCGATATCCTGCGCTATGGTCGGCCTGGGGTGGTCGATGACTACTCCCATCTCGGTGAGTCGCTCTATGACCATCCCTATCAGTGGGGCTCCAAACGCACCGGCCCCGATCTAGCCCGCGAGGGCGGCCCGCTGGCCAAGGATGAGCAAGGCAAAGACTACAAGTACATGCGTTCCGGTAAACGCGGCAACCAGTGGCACTTCAGTCATTTCCTCAATCCCCGCCAGATCTCCGAGGGATCTAACATGCCTGCCTTCCCCTGGCTCTTCGAACAGAACGCCGATATCAAGGCCTTGCCCGGTAAAATTGCTGCTCAGGTACGCATCGGCGTCCCATGGCCCGCAATGAACCAACACGAAATCTTCGACAAAGTGGAGACACAGTCGCAGGAAATCGCCGCCTCATTAGTCGCTGCCAAGGTCTATCTGCCCGCCAAACCCCAGCTCGCCGGCAGTGATCTGCGCAACTACCTAGCAAAAACTAAAGTCGTCGCACTCATCGCCTATGTCCAAAAACTCGGCGCCTATCATGTCGTCTCCAAAGACGGTCCCAGCATGCCTGTGCCTCTCAATCCCGACAGCTACCGCAGCAACCAAGCAGTAGCACCAGTCAGTCCAGCAGCAGCTCCGTCGGCGCCGGCAGCTCCATCGGCTCCAGCCGCCCCGGCGGCCCCGGCGGCCCCGGCGGCCCCGGCGGCCACACCAACCATCCCACCCGCCTAACCACGATATACCGATGCTAGCCAGTATGGCATTCAAGCGCGTTGTTTTTGAAGAATGGGTGTTGATCATCGTGATCTGCTCATTCGGGATAGTTGCTGGGATTTTTCTCATCGGCACCATCCGTGCTTTGTTGCTCCCCAAAGACCAGCGCGATCACCTCGCCAACCTGCCGCTAGAAGGGGATGCTTCCCCGCCGCCCCCACCAGATCCCAGCCCCCCTAACAAGCCATGAGTGCAGACCCAGAAATCGGCCAATTTGCCAAGAAAAAAGGTGAAATCATCCTGCGTGAGCATAAATTTGACGGCATCCAGGAGTTTGACCAAAGCCTGCCTAACTGGTGGCTGTTCACCTTCTATGCGGCGATCGTGTTTTTTGTCGGCTATTGGTTTATCTACTACGGCACCTCGCTAATCAAAAGCCCGCAACTGGCGGTGCAAGAGCAAATCATCGCGGTGCAAGCCAACCAAATCAGGGAGTTAAACAAACTTTTGGCCAAGCTCAATGATGCGCAACTGGTGCACATATTCGCCAAGGATCCGTTGATCGTCGCTGCCGGCCAGGCCACCTTCACCAAGAATTGCGTGCCTTGCCACGGCGTGGACCTGAGCGCCACTCAGGACGATGGCCACGGCAAGAAAATTCCCCTGCCTGGCTTGCCGCTCACCGACCACAACTGGAAATTCACGGATAAGCCGATGGGCCTGTTCAATCTCATTAACAAGGGCTCGCCGCCTGAAAGTAACGGCAACAACGGTGCCAGAATGGAAGCTTGGGGGGCGAAACTCTCGCCGATGGAAATAGCCCAAGTGCTCTCCTACGTCATCTCCAAAGTCCCCGAGGATTTCAAAGATATCCCCAAGCCCGAAGCCAACTAGGCTCCATGTTATAGCCCGGCCAGGCGGAACAGATAGGGGAAAGTGTAAATGCCATACGCATGGCCGTCGGCCCAACGCAGTTGTAAGGCATAGCCGCCGACGGCTTCAAATTTCACGAGGTCAAACGCCTTGGGACCATGCTCGACGTGGGGACGCACGACGCGGCCGAGGGCATCTGGTTCGCCTTGGCAGGCGGCACAGGGGCAGGCGCGGCGCAGCAGCGGCAGTTCGAGATAGATTTCAGCGCCATCGGAGAACGAGAGCGCGAGTTCATTGCCGATGACGGCGGCGTGGCTGAGTGCTTGGGGCATGATGTCTTGTGTGTCTATCCGAGTTGGCCATCCACCTGATAGGATCGGTTGCCGAAGATGGCTGAGCCGACGCGCACATGGGTGGCTCCCTCCTCAATGGCTACCTCATAATCGCCGCTCATGCCCATGCTCAAAGCGGGCAGGCGCACGGCAAACTCGCGCTCGAGGGAGTCGCGCAATTCCCGCAGTCTAGCAAACCAAGGGCGGGCAGCTTCGGCATTCTCGGCGGCTGGAGGGATGGTCATCAAGCCGAGGATTTCAATGCGTGGCAATTGGAGGAGAGTCGCCATCTCGGCGCGCAAGAGCGCCGGTTCGAAGCCGCCTTTGGCGGCCTCGCCAGCGACATTGACTTGCAGGAAAACCTGTGGAAAGAGTCCGAGCTCGCCGGCAAGTTCAGCTGTGTAGGTGGCGAGTCGCAACGAATCAATGGCATGAATGACCTCAAACGCCGGCAGCAACTTGCGGACTTTGTTGTGCTGAACGCGCCCGATGAAATGCCAGCGCAGGGCGGCGGGTAGGGTCTCAATTTTTGGAGCGGCTTCCTGCTGGCGACTTTCGCCAAAGCACATCTGACCGGCAGCATAGGCGTCGCGGATGAGTGCGGCGGGAATGGTTTTGGAGACGGCGATCAACTCCACAGAATTTGGCTCGCGTCCCACCCGACCACATGCCGCGTGAATTTGCTCGCGCACTGCGGTGAGCTTGTCAGCTATCTCTGCCATCAGTTTTCCACGGAGGTTTTCTTAGGCGTTGCAGCCAGCCGCGAGTCAGCCGTTAGATCGGCGAGCCCCTTGAGCAACAACAGGCTTTCGCGTTTGACCGGATCGAGAGCCGAGGGCCATTTGGGAGAGTCATCTAGATCGGCCGTTTCATCCTTGGCGCGGCGCATGTAATCGAGGTTTTCGGCAGCCGGATCGTACTCATGGATGTCCGCACCTTTGTCCAGATCATCGAGGGTGAGTTTATAGAAGTGGAAGGATTTTTTGTCGGCGGCAGCGATTTGGGCGAAGCGCTCGCGGCGCTCGCTGTTGCGCTCGCGGCGGAGGGTCTCCGCCTCGGCGAGTTCGCGTTCGCGGGTGGCCTTGTTGAGAGAGACCTTGTTTTCCTTGATCCGCGATTTGTTTTTCATCACATCCTCAATGATATAGGTGAAGTCCTTGGAGGCGTTTACGCGCTCTTGGCTCTGCGCCTTGAGGCGGGGAATAAACAGCGCTCTCTCATCCAGTGCCTTGAAACCAGCTGCCGGGATGATGCGATCATGCGGTAACGCGTTGTCCAAGAAAGACTCGCCGATTTCCAAGCCATCCATCGTGCTGGGCAACACCACTTGCGGCACCACCCCATCCATCTGCGTCGAAGATCCCGACGGCCGATAGAATTTTTGAATGGTTAGTTTCAGGTAGCCGGCGTGATCGCGGGCGGCGAAAAATGGCATCATTTCGGCAATGGACATCGGTTGTTGGACGGTGCCCTTGCCGAAGGTGGAGGATTCGCCTGCGACGATGACGCGATTGTAGTCCTGGAGGGCGCCGGCGAGAATTTCACTGGCCGAGGCACTGCTCTTATCCGTCATGATGACCATCGGGCCTTCATAGATGGGTTTGCGGTTTTCCGATTCTTTCACTTGGACCCGGCCGCGGTTGTCTTTGACTTGAACGACGGGTCCACGCTCGATGAAAAATCCGGTCATGCGCCGCACTTCATCGAGTGAGCCGCCGCCATTATTGCGCAGATCCAATATCAGGCCGTCGATTTTTTCCTCGATGAGGCGTTGCAGGATGCGCTCGACATCCACGGAGCAGCTCACTTTGCCTTCGTCAAAATCGGCGTAGAATGATGGCAGCGTGATAACGCCGAGGCGCTGGCCCGGGCCTTTATCTGATTTGAACTCGATGATTTGTCCGGATGCTTGTTCATCCTTGAGTTCAACCTTGTCGCGCTCAATGACATAGATTTTGGTCTCGCCGGCGGGCGCTCCGGCGGGCTCCACTTTCAAGGCCACGGCCGAGCCGACCTTGCCGCGGATCAGATCGACCACCTTGTCGATTTTCATAAACATCACGTCGATCATGTCTTCGGGCTTGCCTGTGTTGAGAGAATCCACGGCGACAACGCGGTCGTTAAGTTTGAGGCTGCCCTTGCGATCGGCGGGTCCGCCAACGACAATGCCCATGATCTTGGTGGCTCCATCCTCCTCGGCCTGCAACAAGGCACCTATGCCAACGAGCTCGTTTTTCATGCCGTCCTTGAAGCGGGCCATCTCGCGGAAACTCATGTAATCGGTATGTGGATCGTAAGTGGTGGCCACCGCACCGAGGAAGTAGTTGGCAACGTCCTCGGCATCGACGTCCTTGACGCTGTTGAGGAAGCGCTTGTAGCGGAGGGCGATCTTCGCTTTCGGGTCGTGGTCGGCTTTGCTCGGGTCGGTCTTGCCCTGTTCCTTGGCGAGCTTGGCTAGGAGTTGGTGGCGGAGAATTTCACTCAGGACCGCCTCCTTGAGCTGCAAGCGCCAGAGGTCGGCAGCGTGCTTCTCATCCTTGGGCCAAGCCGCCTCCTTGCGGCTCCGCGCGACGCTTTCTTCCGTCGTGAAATCAAAGGCGGTTGCCTTCAACAGCTTGTTGGTGAGGGCCACGCGGGCTTCGACGCGTTTGACGAAGGTATCGTAAATCTCGGTGGCGGGCACCATGCACTTCTTTTCCAACAGCAGGGTGTGGAGGCTGTCGCCGTATTTCGCCCGGAAGCCATCCACATCCACTTGGGTGAAGTACAGGCGCTGGTAGTCCAAATCGCGCAGAAAATTGTCGAGAAACCGTTGGCTCAACTGCTTGTCAAAAGCGACGTGGGAAAAATGATTGTTTTGCAGCGAGATGGCCATTTGTTTGCCGACCTCATTGAAGTCGGCTTGCTGGGCACAGGCGGCACAGGACGCCGCTGCAACCGCGACGGCTGCGGCCACTCGACGAAAAGGAGAGCTGATCATGGAGATGTTGCGGGGGAGATTGATGACTGGCAAGGCTCGCACAAAAAGGCGAATTGTCGATGTCTAAAACCGGTAAGCGCTAGGAAGGATCGATGAGCCAAGGTTTGGGGGCGATTGCCAAGGACAATCACGGGTTAAAGGATTACACGGAGGAAGAATGTGGGCTAGGACGCTGGCGGGACCTCTTCATCCGTGGTCTTCTTCGTCCCATTCCATTGGTCAAGCACGCCTCTAAACTTTTCGTAATCTATGGCGCAACCTCGCTAGTCCTTGGCTTTGCGAGCGGCCAGCCAGCGGCGAAAATACTCCGCTTTCGCCGCGTGCTCGGCGGCGGCAAGCGTCTCGGGAGTGAGCAGGCCGCCCCCAAATCCAAATTGGAATTGGAGTAAATCAGCGGCGGCGGGGCGGCGTGCCAGCACCAGCGGCATATCCACTAGCTTGCCTTCGCGTATCAACTTGAGGGTCACCCGGGTGCCTGCTTTCAAGGCTTTGATTTTTTCGCTGACCACTGCGGCGGTATCATCTTGATGCCAAGTGGTATGGTCAACGCCCAGCAGCAAATCGCCGCCGAGCAGGCCGGCCTTGTGACCGGGCGTGTTTGGTTCGACTTGCAGTACGCGAATAGCGAAGCGTGGCAGGTCCTCGCCGGGCACCTTGACGGCTTCGGTATTGGGGTTCATGCGGAAGCCGATGTAACCGAGGCCGTTGCGCAGATATTCATCGGTCACGAGGTCCCGCAGCACCGCCAAGCAGCGCTGCCGCTGCTCGGGATCGGCCGCCACCCGGGATTGTTGATAAAGAAGTTCCGGCGCGTCTTCCACGCGCTGCCGGGCCCATCCCAGCAACTGCGCTTGCGCCTGCTCGCGTACGGCAAATTTTTCAGCTTGCAAGCCCTGCATCATGGCCGGCGGCACCTCGATGGCTGCCGCGTGTAGCGGCCAAGCTAACACCGCTATGGCGGCAAGCCGCAGTCTGGTTGCTGGCCGAGGCGGTCTCATGGCAATGTTGGAATCCACTCTTGTGGGCAGGATGGCTCGGAAAGCCAGCAGGCATCAATGGTTATACCAGTTCTTTTGCGGCACCTCGATGGTGTCGTTGGGTTCCAAGACAATGGCCATATTTTTGGCATCCGTCAGATCATAGCTGTGTTGCGTCTTATTGCGAAAGAGTTTGACCCGGTACATGCTGCCGAATTCCGTGGGCCCCCCCGCAGCCTGAATTGCTTGATAGAGCGTGAGGCCCTGGGTGTACTCCGCCGGCCCCGTGCGCCGCACCTGGCCGCCGACATGCACTACCTGCTTATCGAGGGTGTCGGCGGTTGAACTGAGCACCTGAATGGTCGGATTGGTGTAGATCTCGCGGTTCTTGTAGGTGTCTTGGAGGACGCGCGAAAGCGCGTCCGCTTGCAATCCGGCGGCCTTGATGGTTCCGATGTGCGGCATATTGATCATGCCGCTTTCCGACACCGGATAGGTGCCGTCAAAGCGGGTCTTTTCTTCCGTAGGCACCCCGAGGATGGTGATGGTGATGGCCCGCCCCGGTTTGATCTGGGTTTGGCCAAAGACGCTGATGGCCAGCAGCAACGAAGCAAGACTTCCAAGGATGAGTGTTTTAAAATTCATGGCGCTAATATCTTCGAGGGTGTTGGTGGGTCAATAGAGTTCCGTGTCATTGCTGTGCGCGGCGGCTTGACTCTTGCTGGCCGCCTGCGGCTTGGCTGCGGCTGTCTGCGTCGGCTGACCAATCTGTGATTCGGCCGGCGCATAGTACGTGTAATAACTCGTGTAGTATTGATATTGGCTGTCGCTGCGCACATCCACATTATTCAATACCACGCCGATGACGTTGCCGCCGACGTTTTCAACCGCTTGTTTAACCCGTAGCAGCATGTTTCTCGGCAGTTTGCGATGTTGCACGACAATCATGGTGAGGTCCACTTCGCTGGCCAGCACGGAGGCGTCGCTGACGCCGAGGATCGGCGGGCTATCCACGAGCACCAGATCGAAGCGTTGCTTGACGTCCTGGATGAGTTCGGACATGCGGCGCGAGTTGAGGATACCGGCGGCATCCGCCGGCAGGATGCCCGATGGCATGAAATACAGGTTGTCCACCGGGGTTTGAAGAATCACATCCTCCAACATCAGGTCAGTGGTTAGGAAATTGGTGAGACCAACCGAATTGTTGATGTCAAAGAAGGTGTGCAAACGTGGGCGCCGCAAGTCGGCATCGATCATGAGTGTGGTGTACCCGCCCTGGGCGCAGACATAGGCTAGGTTGACGAGGGTGGTGGATTTGCCTTCGCCGGCTCCGCCGGATACCACGGTGATTGCGTTGTCTTCGGGGTTTTTACGGTTGAACTCGATGTTGGTACGCAAAATCCGATAGGCCTCGGCATCCGGGCTCATGCCACTTTGTTTGTGGAGAATGCCGATATCCTTGGGAATGACCGCGAGCACTGGCACCTGCAAATAACGCTCGACGTCTTCGAGGGACTTGACGGAGGTATCGAGATATTCGAGGAAGAAGGCAATACCGAGGCCGAAGATCAATCCGATGACCGCGCCGAGCATCAGGTTGAGCGTCACGTTGGGGCTGACCGGGCTTTGGGAGCTGACCGGTTCATCGTGGACGACGATGGAGTCGTTGGGCATCTTCCCGGAAATCTCCTCGCCAATCAATT
Organism: Verrucomicrobiota bacterium; assembly: GCA_008932955.1. Taxonomy (GTDB): domain Bacteria; phylum Verrucomicrobiota; class Verrucomicrobiia; order Verrucomicrobiales; family Akkermansiaceae; genus Luteolibacter. The sequence goes on along the minus strand of WBXE01000013.1, from coordinate 12,942 downwards.
TGAGCTTCATTTGCTGCAGCATCTCTTGCTCAGACTCGAATTCGCGTTTGGCATCCACATAGTCCTGCGCATCCAGACCACGCTTGATGGCTTCGCCGCGCTTGTCGTTCTTGCTGGCCTGGGCCCTTTTGAAGCGGGCTTCCGCGAGTTCAAGTTTGGCCTGCAGGGTGTCTCGCAGCGACACCACGCCTTCATCGAGTTGTTTTTTCATCGACTCGAGCATCTGTGTTTGGGCCAGCATGGTCGGATGTTGCAGGCCGAGCCCCCCGCGCTTCAACCCTTGGAACTGGGTCTTCTGTTCTAGATATTTTGGGTAGAGCGTCTGCACGACGTTGTCGGGAAGTTGCAAGCCGGACGCATACACCATGAGTTGGTCAGAACTGTATTTCAACAAACTTTGAATCATGCTCTCCAACTGCATTTTCTCGGTTTCCAATTGGTTGAAGGTGTCTAGCGAGCTCTTGGCGCCGTTGTCATCCTCCATGCCGGTGTTGCGGTAGTAGGAATCCGAGCCGTAATAAATGATGCCCTTGGCACGCACAATGTTAGCCAAGACCTTGCGCCGCTCTTCCACGGTGTCCTCCTGGGCCCTCACGGCTTTCTTGAGTTCAAGCAATGCTAGGTCGCCCTCCTTATTTTCGGTCTCGCTGCGGTATTCCTTGTAGGCACGAGCCACCTCGGCGGCAATGTCTCTGGCTTCGTCCTTATCCGAATGCCGTACACTGATGGTGATCAAGTCGGTGCCGCGAATGTTATCGGTCTTGACGATGCCCATGAGGATGCCGAAGACCGTCTCGCGGTCCAAGCTCCAGTTATTGGTGAGGTCGAGATTATCGATGACCTTCATCAGCGAATTGCGACTCTTGATTTTCTCAAACTCCGTGTTGAAGAAATTGCCCGTCGAACGCCCAAATCCGCTGGTGTCTTCCATGCCTTTGAAAACGGTAATGAGCGTCCCGCGCGGCTTAACCTCGATTTTCGCGTAGCTTTCGTATTTCTTCGGCATCACGTAGGTGATGACCGAGGCGGTCATGAAGACCAGCAGCAAGGTGAGTAGAATCAAGCCATAGCGATTCTTGATGACCTGCCAGTAATCAAAGGCATGCAGGGCTGTCTCGCTTTGTTTGGGGGTGCTGGTGGTGGACATGGCGTCTTAGGTCTGGGGCGAATGTAATGAGTAATTGGCAAGAATCAAAAGAAAACTCCCGCAATGAAACATCATTGCGGGAGCTTAAGAGAAGTCAAATATTATCCTGAAGGAGGCGGCTGTTGTGGAGCGTGCCGCCGCCGGAGGCATCAGAATTGATAGCTGACGCCGAGCGAGATGCGGCTGCGGGTATAGGGGCTGGAAACCTGGGAAGTGGAATCTGTGTAGTTGTAGGAGACGCTGCCATAGAATCGATCCATGAGCTTTAGGCTCAGGCCGACAGAAGCATTGAAGACATCCGAAGTCAAGCCGCCGGCGGTGGGGGCGCCGCCACCCATGACCAGGGTGCCATCATTGAACTTGGATGGGATATAATCCAGACCGCTGTTAAAGGTCAAATTCTGAGAAATGGCGTAGTCGCCGCTGATGCCGATGCGCAGGGTTTGGCGTTTATTGAAGTCGTACATGGATCCGGCGACCTGCTGCACCGTGTCGTAGGATTCGATGCTGTAACGCAGGAAACTGCGCAGGGTGAAATCCTGGTTGATGCGGGAATCCAAAGCCATTTCAGCATAGGGATCGTTAGTGTTGGTGCCGACCACAAGTTGGCGGATTTGCATACCCGCCTTCGTCACCAAGATCGCGGTGGGACTGAAGCGATATTCGAGGCCGCCGAGAAGGTATTGGTTGGTGGAATCGGAGGCGAGGCCCGCCGCAGTGGTTTGACCATAGCGATAATCGAAGGTTAGCACGCTGCGCTCCGGCGTAAGTTGATAACGGAACTGGTTGTAGGCTTCCCAAGTGAAGCGGTTCTGATTCTGGTTGGCGCTACCTCCATATTCCAAGGCGGTGAGGTTGAGGCCCGAGTAAGTGGCCACCCGCTCGGTCCAGCGATAGCCCAGTGAATTGTCAGTTCCCCAGAACAAATAGGCGCCGGAGAGACGTCCGCTAGCAACGCCATAGGCGTAATCCGGCTCCAGCTCATAAGACAGCGAGTTGCGGCTCGAAAAACGCAGGCGCTCGTCGATGCGGTGGGTTAAATTGGCAGTCGTGCGTACTTGGGCGTAAATGCTATCAACCCCCGGGTCGTTCGCCGTAGTCGCGGGTTTGTCAATGTAGTAAAGGCAGCCTAAGCGGGCAAACACATCCCAAGTGGTCTGGGGCGTCAAACTGAGGAACGAAAGGCCCGCGTATGGATTCAACGAAACCGCGCTAGCCTTGCTGGCCGAACCCGGGTTGACATTGTCGTCATACGTCAGACTCATGCCGGTGCTCCACTTGAGCGGGGCTGAATTCTGCGCCTCGGTGCCTACATGGTACAGCCCATCGGCTGCCGAGGCAAAACCGGTGGCGAGGATGCTGGCGAAGAATAGGGGGAACTTGTGGTGCATTTTGCTAGATGTTAGAAAATAGAGTCAATACGACTGGCTTGATCAAGCGTGCCGCGTCACGTGGGAGGTGTTTCGGGACTCACGGGTGGAGGTGTGACGACTGGAGGTGTGAAACCGCCGCCGCTGCCAGGCATGCCGCTGGGAGGCGGGGTAAATCCGCCACCACCGGGTCCGCCGGGAAGGCCGCCGATGAAATCGCCACCGCCACTGTTATTGCTGGAATGGCCGCTGTCACCACTGGAGTCGGAGTCTTTGCCCTTGTTAGCCGCTGTGTAAGCGGCCATGCTCGAGCCCGGAACGTCGAGTGGATTGACGGTAGTCGAGGTGAATGGATTGCTGGCAGGTGCGGTCGTCGTCGTTGTCGTAGAGGGCGCGGTTTGCTGAGCGGCAGCCTTGGTGAGCACGGTCTGCACGGCGGTGGCCGCGTCTGGAGCCACCGCTACGGCAGCCCGGCCAATGGCTGAGGTGAATTGCGGAGCCGCAGTGATCGCGATCTGGACAATGGCAGCGACCAGAGCGGGGTCGGCGTTGGAGGCTTGGATGGCGACTTTTACTAGATCAGCAGCACTATCGGGATTGAGGGCCACTTGCGTTTCAAGGATTTGCAAGGTGGAGGACGGGTCGGTGGCAATGGCACGTTTGGCTGCCGCGAGTGTCTCGGAAGAGGCCTTGGCGAAGACCGCCGAGGTGGATAGCAATCCCAAAGCGGCACTCAGCAGGGCGAAGCGAACGGTTTTTTTCATGGCAGGGATAGGTAGAAGGGTCATTAAAAATCAGGAGCGGCGACGGTAGACCAGCAGACTGGAGCGGGCAGCGGGAATCGAACCCGCATGGCTAGCTTGGAAGGCTAGGGCTTTACCACTAAGCTATGCCCGCAATGTCTGGGCTCGACGAAACAGGAAATCCGCCGACCCGGCAAGTTTTTTTTTAGTTTTTTCAAGGCGGCGCGCGGGAAATTATTGCGGATGGGTCACCTGGAGAGCGGCAGCCTGCTGCCGCCAGAGCAAGCCAGCTTGCTGGCGAGTGAGCATCGCAGCGGCCCCTCACGCACGGCTCCGCGCCGCGGCGGTCTAGCCCGCCCAGCCGCCAGGCGGGGGCAAGCCCCCGCACTCCGCGCGGCTTGCTGGCCAGTGGCATCCCTATGGCCACTCCACCTCAAGCCGGCAATCCTAGAGCCAGCCCCTCTGCGGTTTCCTGTTTGAGGCGGAGCTGGCCGCAGGCGGCATCGATATCGTGGCCTTTTTCCAAGCGCAGGGTGGCGGTGACTCCGGCGCGTTGGAGGGTGGCTTGAAACGCGCGGCATGGGTTTTCGGCTGGGCGTTGCCACTCGAGCCCATCCACGGTGTTGTAGGGGATGAGATTGACCTTGGCCTGCACGCGGCGGGCGTGGCCGGCCAGCAGGGTGGCCTGTTCCTGCGAGTCATTGACGCCGGCGATGAGGATGTATTCGAGGGTGAGTTTTTGTTTCTTGCGCGAATTCCAGTAATCCAGGGCGTCCAACAAGTCGGCGAGCGGCCACTTGCGGTTGATGGGCATAATGCGTTCGCGCACCTCATCGCTGGCCCCGTGGAGGGAGATGGCCAGGCGGATTTGTTGGGGATGGTCGGCGAGGCGGCGGATTTGCGGGACAAGGCCAGCCGTGGAAACCGTGAGATGGCGGGCACCCAAGTGGAGGGTTTGCGGGCCGGTGATCAGGGCGATGGCGGCTAGCAGGTTGTCGAGATTGGCCAGCGGTTCGCCCATACCCATGAAGACGAGGTTGTCCACGCGCTCGCCGGCGAGGCGTTGGGCGGCGAGCACTTGGCCGGCGATTTCGGCGGCGTCGAGATTGCGGGTGAATCCCGCCAGCCCGGAGGCACAGAATTTGCAGCCGTAGGCGCAGCCCACTTGCGAGGAAACACACAGCGTGCGGCGGTCAGACGCCTCGCCATAAAGCGCCGGGTTGGCCGCTATCAGCACACTTTCCACATAGCGACCGTCGGCTAGCCGAAACAACAACTTGCGGGTCGCATCGGCCGCCCCCTGGGTTTGCGTGAGTGTGAGGGCATGCAGCTGGAAATTTTCCGCTAGAGCGGTCCGCAGCGCTGCGGGCAAGTTGCTCATGGCGTCAAACGAGCCGACCTGTTTTTTCCAGATCCAATCGAGGATTTGGTTGGCGCGGAACGCGGGTTGGCCGGCTTGTTGCAGCCATGCGGCGAGGGACTCGGGCGATATGCCTGAGATGACTGGAAGAGTGGCTGGGATGAGCATAAGGAGGAGAAAATAGCCGCGGATCAACGCGGATAGGCACAGGTGGGCCAAGACGATGCGAGGATTGGGGGGCTGGCTGCCAGCATAAAAGGAAATTCCATCGCTCGGCGTTTTTTATCCTAGGTGTGGTGTGCATTGCGGGCAAATTTCCGCCCAGTGGCCGGGGGCCAGCTCGGCAAACCGCGGGCGCTCGTTAGATGCGCCGGCGCTGCGGCCCATGCGTTGGCAGAAGCGGCAGCCGTGGACGTGGTCGGCCAGCGAGGCGACCATTCCGGGAATGGTTTTGAGTACGGCCTTGGAGGGGGTTTCCAAAGTCGGGATGGATTGCAGCAAGCCGCGGGTATAGGCGTGCTGTGGATGATCGAACAAGTCTGCTGCGCTCGCACGCTCTACCACCCGACCGGCGTACATCACCACCACTTCGTCGCAGGTCTCGGCGATGACGCCCAAGTCATGGGTGATTAGAATGATCGACATGCCGATCTCATCCTGCAGTTGTTTCATCAGATCGAGAATCTGCGCTTGCACGGTCACGTCGAGCGCGGTGGTCGGCTCATCGGCAATCACCAGTGACGGCTTGCAGGCCAGCGCGAGGGCGATGACGATGCGCTGGCGCATGCCGCCGGAGAGTTGGTGCGGGTAATCCATCATGCGTTTTTCCGGATCCGGGATGCGCACGCGTTGCAACATCTCCGTAGCCGCATCCCAAGCATCGCGCTTCGATAACTTCTTGTGAATGCGGAAAACCTCCGCCACCTGCCGCCCAATCCGATGCACCGGATTGAGGGCGGTCATCGGTTCCTGGAAAATCACCCCGATGTCTCCGCCGCGCACTTGCCGCATCTGCCCGTCACTCGCCCGCACCAGATCAAGCCCCTTGAAGCGCACCTGCCCGCCCAAAATGCGCCCGGCGGGTTGCGGCAACAAGCGAATGATCGACATGGCCGTGACGCTCTTGCCGCAGCCGCTCTCGCCCACAATGCCCACCGTCTTGCCTCGCGGCACTGCAAAGGAAACTTGATCGACGGCGCGCAACATGCCGCGCTCGGTTTCAAACGAGGTGATGAGCTTGTCCACCTCCAGGATGATTTCAGGTGGCGGGCTCATGGCTTGCTGGGGGGCGCGGGTTGGGCCGGAGTGGCTGGCGCTTGCACCCGATAGGTATCGACCACGCGGTTGCACTCGCCGAAGGATTTGCCGTTGTTGCGGGCGGCCAATGTCTCCTGTTTGATATCCTCATCGATCCACAGCACGAACACCTCGTGGGGGTCGAGCACCACTGGCGGGCTGAAGCGAGTGGTCTCACAGTCCGGCCAGCGCACCCAGCGCCAAGAGCCGAGCCGGATGAAATCCACGGTGTAGCCAGGCGCGAAAAACCCCTCGTCGTGAATGATATGTTGGAGTTTCCATGAGGCGTCGCGGACCTCTTCCTGGTTGCGGCCATTGCGCACCACCTCACACAACCCGTCGGTGTCCGGCCGCCCCCATACAAATAAATTGTTCGTCTGCGGCTTGGGGTTGCCCTTCGCATCGAGCGCATTGGTCGAATGCAAAAATTGGTAGAAATCGGGCACCGGCGGGGTGATGGCCCAACTGCCGAAGGCCATGTCATATTGCTTCAACATGTTCCTCTTGTAGTCGACGGTGATTTCCGCTCCATCCAGCCGCAAGTCCAAGCCGCAGGCTTTGGCGTCCTCGCGCAAAATGGCGAACATGCGGTCATAGAGCTGCAGCGCGGTCGGATAGGCCAGGGTCGTGGCGAGCCGGGTGCCGTCGGGCTTGCTCAAAATTCCGTCAGGGCCCTCATGGGTGTAGCCGGCCTCGCGGAAGGCGGCGCGGGCGGCATCAATCGAGTATGGGCGGGCCTTGATCGAAGGGTCGCTGTAGATGGCATAACCTGCGTTGAAGGCGTTGAGGCGCTGGTAGTCGCCGCGAAACAGCACGTTGATGGCCTTCTGCCAGTTGAGCGCAAAGTGGATGCCGATGCGCACGTTGCGGTCATCCAGTGGCGGTTTGCGCACGTTCATGTAGAGGCCGCGGGGCGGATTTGGATAGCGATTGTAAAACGTGCTGCGTTCGATCCAGCCCTTATAGATGGGTTCCATCTCGCATTTTTCATACCATACCTCGGGATGGTTCATGTAAAACGTGTCGAGCTCACCGGCGCGGAACAACTCAAAGGCCTTGGACTCATCGCGGACGACCGTGTGCACCAGCTTGTCGGGATTGAAACGATACCGGTAGTACTTCAAATCTTTGGCCCACCAGTTCTTGACGCGGGTCTCGGTGATGGACACGCCTTTTACAATATCCTTGGCCAGCACCTCGTATGCACCCGTGCCCGGCGGAACGCGCCATTGATAGCGCTCGTTGTAATCCGGCCCGTAGTCGGTGTAAAAGTGCGGTGGTGAGGGCTCCAGACTGCCGGCGATCATCGGCGCGTTGATTTTGATCTCCGGCAGCGACACCGCCAGCGTATGCTCGTCATACATGGCGACCTGGGCGATTTCCTCGCGATAGTATTGCTTGTGATAAGGGTTGAAGATGTTATCCGAGACGCGCAGATAGATGGCCACCAGGAAATCCCGCGCGGTGATAGCCACGCCATCGGAATAGGTGGCCTTGGGATTGATGTGGAAGTAGGTGGTGCGGCCATCCGCCGAGAGCGCCCATTCGTTGGCCAGCCCGGGAATCAACTCCATGGTTAGCGGGTGGATGTTTACCAACGGAATGTCGATGTAATCATAGAGTTCGGCGCGGAAGTCATTGTTCGAGTTGTCGCCAAACGAACTCATCGTCGAAGGAAACGTATGAATGAAGCGGCGCAGCGTGCCGCCCTTCTTCGCCCGCGCATCACCTATCTCCGGTTGCTCCATCCCGTCTTTCCACACCAAGCCGGCCGGCAGCTCGCCAGGCTGGCCAATCTTGAGAAAATCGCCCAGCCCCAGCCGAAACTCCCATTTGGCCAGATCGCGGCGGACTGCCCCTGCCCGCGCTTCCAGCGCCGGTTTGGCATCCCCATCAGCCGTGGCGAGCTTCGCTTGGAGTGCCGTGGCTTCCTCCTTCGACGCGGATTGTTGTTTGAGCAGCCAGTCGTGGATGTAGCGGTTGTAGGCCGGTACAAATGCCTCAAATTCCAGCTCGCGGCCGCTGGCCGGCACCTCGCGGCGGCAGCCACCAACGCTTAGCATAACCATGCCTGACAAAATTACTCCAAAAATTTCCCTCAGTCGGCGCATCATCGGTAGTAGGTGAATTTTTTCGGATCGACGGCTTCGCGCACCGCTTCTCCGACGAAGGTGATGAGCACCAACATGCCGACGAGCACAATGAAGGTGGAGGTCACGAGCCACGGCGCGGACAGGTTGGCCAGCCCGTCGTTGAGCAAGCGGCCCCAGGTGGCGTATTCCGGTGGCAGCCCGAAGCCGAGGTAATCCAGCGAGGTCAGCGCGAAAATGAGTCCCGACAAGGTGAAGGGCACCAGCGTGACGAGGATGGCCACCGTGTTAGGCAGCAGGTGCAAAAATAATATGCGCGGAGTGCCGGCACCCAGCACGCGGGCGGCGGCGATGTAATCGCGCTCGCGGTCGCGGTAGGCGGCGCTGCGCATCAGGAAGGTCATGCCCATCCAGCCGAACGCGATCAGGATGGTTAGAATAACTGGCAAGCCCTTGTAGCGCTCGGGCACCACGCTCGAAAATATAATGACCACGAACAGGAACGGCATGTTCGATAAAACCTCGATGAGGCGCTGAACGATGAGATCGAACCAACCACCGAAAAATCCCATCATCATGCCGACGGAGATGCCGATAAGATAGATGATTGGCAGATAGATCAGGGCCGCCTTGAAATTCACCTGCATGCCGCCGTACAGGTAGGCGAGCACATCGTAGCCTTGGGAGGTGGTGCCCAGCCAGTTGCCAGCCTCGGGCAGCGGTGGTGCCGGGTGGTATTTGACTGCACGCAGCTCGCTGCCGGTAAACGCCAAAAACTTGGCCTTGGCCCCGCCTCCGCTGTAGCGATCCCTCACCAGCGAGCCATACTTGTAATCGCCGCTGTACACCGCGCTGCCATCGGGGTCGTAACCATCAACCGGTCCGGAGCGCAAGCCATGACGCATCGAATAGCGCAGGTGAATGAGGGATTTTTCTACATTGTGATAGGTCGCAGCCATGCCGGAAAACGGCTGGGAATCGCCATCCTCATAGTAGAGTCCGTCGCGTTGTTCCAGCGCTCGTGAGCGTGCCGGCAGGGTGTCGCCGGTCGGGTCGTAGGGAATCAGCGGCAGGATCACCCGCCCGCTGCCATCTGCCTCGAGGCGGCGTTTGAGTTCGCGGAAATCGGCTGGAGCTTCTGCCGATTCGCCGCGCATCCCGTAGTCGGCATTTTTCACTGTGCCTGGCTGAAACGCCGGAAAACTCCACTCGCCCTCATACTTCACGGCCAGCGCGCGTTTGCCAACCACCACCTGATCCAGCGCGGCCAGACCCCCGAGAAACAATAAAATCACCAGCGAAAAGTACCCGCGCTTGATCGCCCGGAAGCGGCGGATGCGCTGCTCGGTCACCGGATTGCGCGGCCCGCCCAGCCATGAGCACAATACCAGCAACAACCCGCAGGCAATCAGCAGCGCGGTGCTCAGCCAGCCGAACCACGGGAAAATTCGCTCGTTGGCTAGATGAACGTTCAGCCATGGCACATCGCGGCTGATCTCAAAGAACCAGCGCGCGGTGGGCAAGGCCAGGCCGCGCATCTCCCCGGTGGCTGCCAGTGCGCCGAGCGCCGTTAGAAATAGGCCGGCAATTCGCATGGTCATTCAAATTTGATGCGCGGGTCGACCATCGCCACGATGACGTCGGAAGCCACATGGCCTAACAGCATAAGTCCGGCCTCGATGACCAGAGTGCCCATGATGACCGGCACATCGCGGGCGATCATCGCTTGGTATTGCAGCAAGCCGAAGCCCTGGATATCGAACACGGTCTCGATAAGCAGCGAGCCGCCGATGAAAATTTCCAACAAACTGCCGAGGCTGGTGGCTACCGGGATCATTGAGTTGCGGAACGCATGGCCGAACACCGCTCGCTTGAAGCTCACCCCCTTGGCCACCGCCGTGCGCACATAGTCGGCCGCTAGATTGTCCATCAGATTGTTCTTGGTCAGCATTGTGAGCATGGCGAACGAGCCGATTCCATAACAAGTGAGCGGCAACACCGTGTGATGGGCCAGATCCTTCAGCTTGGCCCAGGTGTCGAGTTGGTCAAAATCCGGGCTGGTCAAGCCGAAGAGTGGAAACCAATGCAATCGCGCGCCGAGATACACCAACAGGATGGCCCCGAGCGCAAACCCGGGGATGGAATAGCCGAAGAAAATGAGCACCGAGCTAGCGGTATCGATGAAGGTGCGGTGTTTCAAGGCTTTGAGTACGCCCAGCGGCAAACACACCGCATAAGTGAGCAGCGCGGTGAGCAAACCGAAATACACCGCGATGGGCATGCGCGCCAGAATCATCTGATCCACCGGTTCGTTATAGGAAGTGGAACGGCCGAGATTGCCTTGCAACAGGCCGGTGCAGCGGGTTTGATAGACTACGGCTCGCGGGGCGTAGGCCGGCGCTTCGGCGCTGCCAGAATTGCGGGTGCGATATCGTTGTTGGCGGACTTTTTCCGCTTCGTAGCGCACTTTCCAGCCTTCGTCGCTGATGGGTTTGCCGGATACTGCAAACACCGCCGAAGCCAGCGCCTCATCGTGGCGCAGCACATGGACCATGCGCCCGTCGCCGCGCAGCACGATGATGGCGGTGTTGTCAGGATCGATGCCACCGCCGATGGAGTCACTGTCGAGCCCGCCGAATTCGCCCTTGGAGATATGGGTTTCCTTGGGCAGGACGCCGAGCCATTGCGCGTATGCTGTTAGTATGTTTTTATCGAGGCCGAACTGTTCCTCCACCTCTTCGAGTTGCTCCTCGCTCATGCCGCCCTGGGATGGCGGTGAGCTCGAGCGCTTGCCACCCTGGTCGGCCCCGCGGGCCGCCTGTTGCAACATCTTCTCGCCCGGCCCGCCAGGCACAAAGCGGGTGATGGTAAACACCAGCAACGTGATGCCAAACAAGGTCGGCGGAATCAACAGCAGGCGCCTCAAGAAATATCGTTTCACGCCGGTGTCAAAATGCGGTTGGGGCAAACACCAATCCGCTGCGCGAAGGCGTGTAAAGGGCCATGACAGCGTCGGCGGTGACCGGATAGACGACGGCTGGATCAATCCGCCCGTGGCCGCCAAAGGCCGCCGCGTCAGTATCTAACACCATTTTGCGGGTGGCTGCGCCGTCAACTTGCAGCGGATGACCGAACACCGAGTGGCTCACCGAGAAGTTGAGCACGAAGATGAGGTTGGCGCGCTCGGCGCAGAGGATCTTGCGCTCGTGATCAATGGCTAACAAACGGGCTGGCGGCGCGGCCAGCAGCTTGTGCTCACGGACCAGGCCCATGAGCGCCCGGTCGAAGTCGGCGAGCCAGTGGTACTTGAGGCCGGGATGATCGACGAGCGACCACTGGCGGCGGCAATAGTGATAGGACCAGCCATTGCCCTCGCGCGGAAAATCCAGCCACTCGGGATGGCCGAACTCATTGCCCATGAAATTGAGCCAAGCCTCGCCGCCGAGCGCCAGGGTGGTTAGGCGGATGAGTTTGTGGAGGGCGATGCCGCGTTCGATGACCGGATCCGCGTCGTCCTTGCCCATGTGCTCGTACATCTCCTTGTCCATCAGCCAGAAGGCGAGCGTCTTGTCGCCGACCAGCGCCTGGTCGTGGCTTTCGGCGTAGGCGATGGTGGGCTCGCCGTGGCGGCGGTTAGACAGCATGCCCCACAGTTCATCCAGATTCCAGTCCTCGTCGCGGCTGTGTTTGAGCAGTTTGATCCAATAGTCCGGGATGCCCATGCCGAGGCGGTGGCTGAAGCCCAAACCGCCCTCGCCGTGCGGCCGGCACAAGCCGGGCATGCCCGACATGTCTTCGGCGATAGTCAACGCACCGGGTTTGAATGAGGCCACCAACTGCGACGCGAGTTGCAGATAGAGGATGGCATCCTCCTCAGCGTCCGCACCAAAGTAGTCGTCATAACTGCCAAACGCCCGGGTCCCGTGCGAATGATAGAGCATCGAGGTGACCCCGTCGAAGCGGAAGCCATCGAAGCGGAATTCCTCGAGCCAATAGCGCAGGTTTGATAGCAGAAACTGGCGCACTTCCGGCCGGCCGTAGTCGAAGCACTTCGAATCCCAGCCCGGGTGATCACCGCGCCGACCCGCATGAAAGTACTGATTGCCCGAGCCATCGAAATCATTGAGGCCCTCGCCTACGTTTTTTACCGCATGCGAGTGCACCACATCTAACAACACTGCCAGCCCCAGGCCGTGGGCGCTGTCCACCAGATACTTCAAATCCTCCGGGGTGCCGAAGCGCGAGCAGGGCGCGAAGAACGACGACACATGGTAGCCGAACGAGCCATAGTACGGATGCTCCTGCACGGCCATGAGTTGCACCGTGTTGTAGCCGGCGCGGGCGATGCGCGGCAGGATCGCCTCGGCAAATTCTCTATAGTTATGCACCCGCGGCTCCTCGCCGGCCATGCCGACGTGGGCCTCGTAGATCAAGGGGCTGGAGAGGCTGCGCGGGTCATACGGGTGCTGCCATTTGTAGGGATGCGGCGGATGCCACACCTGGCCGGCGTAGTCGTGGCTGTTAGGATCCTGCACGGCGCGGCGGATGCAAGCCGGGATGCGGTCGCGGCGCGAGCCGTCGGCGCCCACCACATGGAGTTTTACTTGTTGGCCGTGGGTGAGGCTGGCAGCGGGCAGGTGGAGTTGCCAAATCCCGTGTTCCGCCGGGCTGAGCGGGTGGCTGTCGCGGTTCCAGCCATTGAAATCCCCGATCAGCGATACCCCCCGCGCCGCCGGTGCCCATTCCCGGATCGTCCACTGACCGGCCGTCGCATGGAAGTGAATCCCCATGAATTTGTGGCCATTGGCGTACGCCGCCAGCGCGTTGGCCCCCGGCCCGAGCGCTGCCAGCGCCTGGTTGTAGCGCTCGATGCGCCGGCTAATGGCATCCGCGTGAGGCGTCAGCCACGGGTCGTCGCGCACGAGAATGGGAGGGG
>WBXE01000012.1 GCA_008932955.1 Verrucomicrobiota bacterium | reverse complement strand
TCGGAGTTGAAGATCTGGTGCTCCAGAGTGCAGAACTTGCGGTTGTACTCGCCGATGCGAATCTTCACCGTGATGCGGTCAAACTCCCGCGCCTCACGCACAAACTTGTGCTCAAACGAGCGCGTCAAAATATAAAACTGGGTCGTTTTTAAATCGAAATCCGGCATCGTCGCGTTGAAAAACAATTCGCGAGTTTTGCCCACGAACATCGGATACATTCCAAAATACACGTTGCCCACCGAGTTGGTGTCGGCGTAGGTGGCGATCATCGAATAGACAAACCACTTGCCCTCGAAGTGACCGGCCAGCGCGTGGTCGTGTTCCGGTGCCCTGACGTCCGAGCCGGTCACGGCGGTGGCCGCGCGGGTCATCGCGCGGATCGCCGGAATCTCCGCCGCCGCCTCCATCACTTCTCCCGCCTTCTCGTGGACCACCCGCAGCAAATCCGTGTTGAACACCAGCCAGCAGACGTACACCAGCGGCAGTAGCGATCCTAACAATAAAAGCGACGTCTGGCTGTTGAGGTAGCCGAAGGCGAAAATCACGATCGACATGCTGGCCATCGAAAGCATGCGGATTTGCGGCAGCGGTTGCTGCGAGTTGGGCACAAAGCAGCGGGCGATGGCTAAGGCCGCATAGCCGACAAAAAACGAGGCGTAGGCGACCATGAAGTATTCCAACTCGAGTTTCGCCCAGATGCCGCCGAGGGTCACCGCGCCCACCAGCATGAAGCTCGGAATGGGCGATGCGATGATGGGTTTGGGAATGAGCCCGATGAGCATGTTCTGGCTCTTGTCCACATTGCTGCCGAGGAACCATTTGAGGGCGATGTAGCCGCTGTCCAGAGTGCTTAAAACGCAGATCGACAAAAACGTGAAGTAGGCCATCGGCATCCAACCGGTGGAGGTGTAGTTTCTAATGAAATAGCGGGTGACCAGGTCATGAGCGTACTTGAAGCCGTCGCTAGCCTCGATGGCGGAGAGCGGCGAGCCCTCCTTGCCCATCACCCACCAGGCGAGACAGCCGTGGAACAGCAGCAGCAGGAAAAAGATCCCGCCGCCAAAAAAATAACTCAGCCGGATGGAGGTTTTTTCCCGGTGAATTTGGATCGCCCGCTGCCAGTGTTGCAGGTCCAGCCACGGCCCCACCAGTAAGCCGACGGTCAGCGGCACCGCGTAACCCCAGAATGACGGCCCGGTCCACTCCTTGGGAAATGGCGCGGACCAGCTGAAAGCCGCCGGCAGCAGCGGCTGCAAGCCAAGCAGGATGAAGCCGATACAACCCAGCAGCACCAGCCCCATCAGCGTGTGGCTGTGCTTGATTTTAGCGATCCCGAATTCTTCTCCGAACAAGCAACCGGCAGCCAAGATGACGAAAACAATCAGGCACAGGTACAGCGCGAACAGCGGCCCGGCAGTGAGTTGCAGCGGCACAAACAAGTAGCGCACCAACGCGAAAACCGTCAGCGTCAGCGCCAATACTTGATAGAGGTAGAGCGCCAGCCGGAACGGTTTGGCAAATTTGTCGAAGAACAGCGCCAGGGATTCCTGTCCGCCGGCGTGGCTGAGGGCGACCTTCTGGGTGAGAAATCCGAACAGCATCAGGCCCAGGGCGTTGGGAATGGCAAACAGCAATAAACCTTGCAAGCCGAACATGAAGGTCATCTGCACGCTGAAAAACAGCCCGAGCCCCCACATCCAGGCTAAGGCCACCGAGTTCCCCCACAGCAATGCATTTAACCAGCGAAAATTCATATCCGGGCAACCCAACCACCCCCGGCAGCTTTCCGCAAGCCGGATTCTCACAATCCGTCTTCCCGCGTGACACCATGAACTCGTAGGTGTAGTGTCACCGGGATGCATAAGGCGGTGACAGCGATGGGTGGAGGCATGCGCGAGCGTCTGCTGGGCCTTTGTGACGAGATGGATGCACGCCTGCACGGTTTACTTGACTCCAAACACCGGGTGGCCGAGGGCGTGCATCAGATTCGCAAGACTGGCAAGGCCTTGCGCGGTGGCTTGGCGTTGGTCGGTATGCCAAGGTCCACCCTCGCGGCGGTCACCGCCGTCGGCCGCTTGCTGGCAGGACAGCGCGACGCAGTTTCTCGTTTGAAAACCTGGCAACGTCTGGGCTGGGATGATCGACCCGAGGTCGAGGATCCAGCAGTCATTGCCATTGGCCCGATGTTGGAAAAACTCGCCCACGTGGCCGGACGCAGGCCGCCCCCGGAAGCCGTCGCCTGGGCTGTGGCACGCATTGCCACAGTGCGTGCGGCTTTGGCGGGACAGCATGAGAAGGCGTTGCTGGCAAACTTGCCGCAGGGGCTGCTCCGGCTAAGGCGACGGCTGGCCAAACGGGTGCATAAGTTGGGCTTGCGGCACCGCGATGCACCGGCCTTTCACAAGGCGCGTAAGGCCTTGAAGGCGTGGCTAGGCGCGCAGACTTTGATGGGGATTGCGGCTGACAAGGGCTGCGCGCGCTTGGCTGAATTGTTAGGCGATGAGAATGACCTCAGCGCCTTGAAGGCTTGGCTGCAAGCCCGGGGTTTCAGCAAGTCGGCGGCCCCGCGCGTGTGGCAGCGTTTGGGCGAACGCCATCGCACGCTGCGAGTCGCTTGCATGGCCGCTCGGGATGTGCCAGAGAAACCAACGCTTTGCGCTGAGCTGTCGCAAAAAATCCCCAAACAACCCTGATTTGACCCGCCTGCCCGGGAGGCTTGGCTTGTGCCCGGAATTGTGCTAGGTTGTGGCCATCGTCCGGGCATTAACACCGCTTGAGTTGAGGCTGACAATCCCAGTAACGTGGCTGGCAGGTTCATTGCAGACGGGAGGGGGGCCGGCGGGCGTGAGATTTAACCCGTAGGGAAAGGAGTTGCCATGAAAACAGGAAGCCATGCCGATAAGTGTCTGTCGTTTGTTAGTTGCCAAATCAATCCACAGGCAAAATTATGGCGACCTCACGCCAAGCCACCCCCTGTCGTGACCATTTCCCGTCAAACTGGCACTGGCGCGATGGCCGTCGCCGAGGAGTTGGCTGTGTTTTTGCAGGCCAGTCAGGCCAAGCCATGCCATTGGGCAATTTTTGACAAGAATCTCGTCGCGCAAGTTCTTGAAGACCACAAGCTGCCCAAGGAGGTTGCCCGGTTTATGTCGGAGAACCGTATCTCGGCCATTCAGGACGCTGTCGAGGAGTTGCTCGGACTGCACCCGCCCACCAAGACGCTGCTCGAGTTATCCAGCGAGACGATTCTACGCCTGGCCCATTTAGGTCACGGCATTTTCATCGGTCACGCGGCCAACATCATTACCCGTGACCTGCCAAACGCGTTTCATGTGCGCTTGGTCGCGCCGCTGGAGTTGCGGGTTGCCCAGATCATGGCACGCGATTCACTCGGGCGCAAAGCCGCTATCGAGTTCATCCGCAAGAGCGATCTTGGCCGCCAGCGCTTCTTGAAGGATCATTTCCAGGCGGATATCGACGACCCGCTCCAGTACGATCTGGTGCTCAATTGCGCGCGCTTGCCGCAGCGGGAGTTGGCCCACTTGATAGGTGAAGCGGTGGTGTATTGGACTAAGCGGCTGTGAGGCAGGTCTTCAAACAGTGGTCTTCAATTTCCTATCTAGCACCAGAACGCGGCGGGCGGGGTCTGACACCTGGAGTAACTCGGGCTAAGTAGCCCCCACATTCCTTTGGTGGTAGCGGGATTGTGGCCCATGGGCACGTGCCGAAGGCTCTGTTTCATGGCCAGTCCTTCCGCACGACGATCATAAAGTCGTCGCTCCATAACGAGCCGCAACCAGGCCAAGTGACTGTGGAGAACCACGCCAGCAACACGATTTTTTGCAGAAAGCGGGCGAGCGTCACGGCGGTGGAGTGGATCGGGTTTGCGTTGTGGGAAATTCGTGCGATGCTGCACAAGCGTCCGTGTTGGCACCGCGCCGCTTGAACTAGGTCACAACCACACGACACCATGAATGCATTCGTGGAACAGGAGAGGGGGCTCACCGGGATTCGTCGGGTGGCAGTCATTGTCGCCCACCCCGATGATGAAACGCTGTGGGCCGGCG
This sequence comes from Verrucomicrobiota bacterium, assembly GCA_008932955.1. GTDB lineage: Bacteria > Verrucomicrobiota > Verrucomicrobiia > Verrucomicrobiales > Akkermansiaceae > Luteolibacter. The sequence goes on along the minus strand of WBXE01000012.1, from coordinate 18,439 downwards.
GGCTTTTGCTGAGTCATCCCGAGTGGTCACCGTTCATCGCGACCCTGTGTCGCGCTGGCGATGCCGACCGGGCACCTAAGTTTGCACGGGCCTTGGAACAATTCCATGCGCAAGGAGCCATGGGCGATTTGGATGATGGCCCGGAGCAAGAGCCGTTGGTTGCCACGCGGGTGCGCGATGCCATTCTGGCGCTGTTGCCGGAGCGGCGCTACGACTTGCTGGTGACCCACGCCCCGTACGGTGAATATACCCGCCACCGGCGCCATGGGGAGGTATCGCGGGCGCTGCGGGTGTTGTGGCTGCGCGGCCAGTTGCAAGCCCGGCAACTCTGGCAATTCGCTTACGAGGATGGCGGCGGCAGTTACCTGCCTCGGCCGCAGTGGGATGCGGGTCTACGCTTGACTCTTTCCAACGAAATTTGGGCGCGCAAGTACCAGCTCATCACCGAGGTCTATGGCTTCGGCGAGGCGACTTGGGAGGCCCGGATGCTGCCGCGTATGGAGGCCTTCAAGTGTTTTTTTTCCCCTGCATGAAGCCACCGCACAAGCGATGAAAATTCTTGTTCTTTACCATCATCCACCGGCGCCCGGTGGCTTGCCAACCCAAGGGGATTTGCTCTACCGCGGGCTATTGGAAATCGGTGTGGATGCTTGTGCCGCCAACCTCCGCTCCGATCTTGAGAAGGAATGGTATTACCGCTGGTTCCAACCGGATGTGGTGGTGGGCATCGGGTTCTGGGGCGATGTGCCCGACATCGTGTTGCATCCGCGGCGCTTCGGCCTGCGGGCTGTGCCATGGTTGCTGGCCGATGGCTATGTGGCCAACTACCGTGACGTATTGGATGGGATGCCGCTGATGCTGGTGCCCTCTGATTGGGTGTGCGAAACCTTTGCACGCGACGGGATTCGCGCCGCGCGCAGCGTCACTTTGCCGGTGGGTTGCGATACTGACGGCTTCATTCCGCGGCAACCTGACGATCCAAAGGTGCTTGCGGTGCGCGAAACACTCGGCGTGTGTGCCGGTGAGTTGCTCGTTCTAACGGTCGGCGGGGATGCCGCCTCCAAGGGCGGGCGCGAGGTGATGGAAGCCCTCGCTAGCTTGGGCGACGCGGTGCCACCTTGGCGCTACGTCTGCAAGGTGTGGCCCCAGCCGCGCACTGCGGTTCAGAATCAGTTGGACGTCGAACTGGCCGCCGCCCTCGGCATTGAGGACCGGGTATGTTTTCAAACCCACTTGGTTTCGCGCAACCTAATGCCCTATCTGTTGGCCGCCTGCGATGTCTATGCCGGTCCGTCGCGGTTGGAAGGCTTCGGGATGCCCCAGGTGGAAGCGGGGGCCTGCGGCAAGCCGGTTATCGGCATCCGCGCCATGGCCATGCTGGACACCTTGGTTCACGGAGAAACCGCGTTTCTCGCCGAGGTGGCGGAAACCATTCACATCAACGGCGCGGTATTGGGGCCGGAGGCGGGCTTCGAGGCGGGCCACCAAGTCGTCTTCGACCCACCGCGGGTTGCGGATTATCGAGCCAGTTCACAGGATATCGCCGGCTATTTGCGACGGTTACTAACCGATCCGGGGTTGCGCCAGCGGATGGGCGCAGCGGGACGCCGGCGGGTGGTGGAACATTACGATTACCGGCAGGTGGCCCGCCGCCTGATGGCTATCCTAACTGAAAATCCAGGCTGAGATGAACCCTTTGGTACAAGCCGCCAAGACAGCCGCGCTGGAGGTATTGCTGCACAATGCCAGGGGTCCCTATGACGGGTTGCCGCGCACTGCAGGCTGGGGCTATCCGGAACCCTACACCCGCGATCTGCTCATCTCCGCATTGGGTATTCTCGCTTCCGGAAACGAGGTTTTGCTGGGCTCGCTGCGGCGAGTGCTCATTGAGTTGGCGGGCAATCAGAGTCCGCGTGGGATGATTCCCTCGCTGGTGCATGACGCCGAAGACCGGGGGGCTAGCGATACCACGCCGCTATTCCTGTTGGTTTTGGGCATGTACCGGCGCCGCAGCGGCGAGCCGGAGTGGCTGCAAGAGGCGGCGGCCAAGGCCCTCCAATGGATGGACTTTCAAACCATCGACGATCGGGAACTCGTCGGCCAGCAGCCCACTAGTGATTGGCGAGACGAACAGTGGGTGCTCGGCCACGGCCTTTTTGTCAATGCCCTCGTCCACGGTTACCGCAAACTTCTCGGCATGGACGAGCGCGCCATGGCTTTGCGACGTGACGCCAATCGCGCCGACGGCATGGGCTTCGTCACTGCGGGTCAAGCCACTTACGCCCTGTGGTTCTATAAGGTGCTGCGCGATGTACGCTGCGATGTGCTCGGCAATAGCATCGCCATTCTAACCGGCATGGCGGAACCGGCGCGGGCCCGTGAAATATTGGATTGGATCGAGGCCGGTTGCGCCGGGCTGCGGGCCAAGGGCGAGCTGGTTCTCGACTTGCCGCCCTGTTGTTTTCCCTACGTGCAGCCGACTGATGCTGACTGGCACCCGCGCTACGCCAGCTACAACCTGCCGGGCCACTACCACAACGGTGGGGTGTGGCCGTTTGTCTGCGGATTTCACATTGCTGCGTTGGTGGCCGCTGGCATGCAGGAACTCGCGCAGGCCAAGTTGCTGGCCCTCACCGAGTTGGTGCGCCACGCGCGCAAGTCGCCACCGACCCCGCCGGGTGCGTTTGGCTTCAATGAATGGTTCTGCGCCCAGGACGGGCGGCCGGCGGGCGAGGATTGGCAGACTTGGTCGGCCTCCATGTATTTGTACGCCGCGAGTTGTGTGGAGGCAGGCAAAGCCCGGTTTTTCTGAAGTGGGCAGCGTCGCTAGCGACGAAAAGCGCGGCCCAATCACCCTCCCACTAACTTGGTCGAGCTGCGGTATGGTAGGGAGCGACGACCTTACTGTCGTCGTGCGGAAGCAACGCCGATGAACCGAGCCTTCGCACTCATTCATGGGCCGCTCTTCCGCTACCACCACACGAATGTGGTGGCTCCTTAGCCCAAGTTACTCCAAGTTCCACACCCAGCCCGCGCGGGTTCTGGTGCTAGATAGGAAAATGAAAACCACAGCCATACTTCATGGCGCCTGGCCCATGAGCTTGGCAGCCATGGCGGCATCGAGGTAGAAGGAGCCGGTGGCGAACGCTCTGGGCGGCTGGTTTTCGAGTACTTGGTATTCGAAGGCCTTGAGCGGTTTGACGCCCTTGACTTGCGAGAGCAGATAGACGCGGATGGTCAGCGCCTCGGAGTTGTTGCCGCCGGGCAGTTTACTGATGGCGTATTGGACTTCGTTGCGGCCATCGAGGGCACCGCCGATGACGATTTCGGCCTCCTTGGCGTTGGCAAAACGGTGATGGCTGAATTGGTTTACTTGCACCTTCACTTCGCGCCCAGGGCTGAACACATAGACTTTGGCGATGTATTTGGCTGGCGGCGCCTCCAGTGGCGGTAGCGGTATTTTGCCTGATGGCTGGGCTTCCGGGGTTTCTTTGAGGTACTTCAGATTGCCTGCGGCTAATTCCCGGCGAACTTCCGGCAGCGCCTGCAGATTGACAAAATCCGCCCGGTCGTAGAGCCATTTGCCGTTTTCACTGACAAACGCCAGCACCAGCAGGTTCTGGGTGGGGGTGCCGCCAACCCCAAAGTCGATCTTGCCAAAATACGCTGCGGTGGCGGTGGGGCCTTTTTCTGTCGCCTCAAGGAAAGTCAAGCTCTTGAGCGCCGGTGGCAGCGCCGGTAATTTGAAAAGTGCCTCTGGAAAGGGCAGTTTTTGGGCGCTGATGAGGTTTTGTACTTCGATGCGGCGATGGCTCGCCGTCACCCGCTGCCAACTCGCCGCATCTTTCTGCACAATGGCTTCACGCCACGCATGGTATGTCTGCTCCAAGGCCGGGCGCAAGGCGGTCTGCCCAGCGGCAAATGCCGTCAAGAGGGTGCTGAGAACGAGAATATGCAGCTTCATCGGCGAAACCATTGGACAAAATGCCCGTTTTCACAACAAACAATTTGTGTGCGAGACGATTGTCTGGCAGAAAACCTCACCTCATGAGTCGAATCCTACAAAATGTGCCACCGCTGGGTGAGGCCCGCGATCGCAAGATGCTTGAAGAGGCGTCCTCTTATGTGTACCGCCAAACGCCGCAAGGCGAGGTGCTGGCGCACCTGTTTTGGCCCACCCAAACTGCGCTGACCCCACGGCCGGCGGTAGTTTTTTTCCATGGCGGGCTGTGGGATGCGGCAATGCACACCCAGTTTGTCCCGCATTGCCTGCATTTTGCTGGCCGCGGGGCGGTGGCGGTAGCCGCTGAAACCCGAATTTTTTCCAAACATGCCACCGGTCCGCTCGAAGCCATGGATGATGCCCGCGAATTGATCCGCTGGTTGCGTCAGCACGCCGAAATTTTCAATCTCGACCCCGCTCGCATCACAGTTGGTGGTGCGGCAGGCGGGGCCTTGCTGGCTTTGCTTACGGCGATGCCCAAGCCCAAGCAGTTGCCGCCGGTGGATGGGATTGAGTGTCGGCCGCAGGCCTTGCTGCTGTTCAGCGCGATTGTCAACACCACGCCCAAGGGCCAGGGGTCGGAGCGTTTTCCTGATGTCAAGGCAGCGATCCGCTGCAGCCCCACGGCGCTGATGCGGGCGAAATTGCCGCCGATGATGTTATTTCACGGTACGGCCGACCGCATCGCGCCGGTGGCTGAGGTCAGACGTTTCCGCAGTCGCCTGCGCTGGCGGCGCAACGTCTGCGAACTCTTGGAATTCGAGCGGGCCGAGCACAGCTTCTTCAACTTCAACGTCAACCAGGGGCATTTCGACTTGGCGCTGGCTGCCGCCGACGTCTTTCTCGTCAAACACGGCCTGCTGGACCCCAAAGCGGCCGATCTCTGAAGCGGGGCCACGGGCGGGCTCACCCAATACTGTCCGGTTGAGGTTTTTTTACCGCAGATGAACGCAGATGACCACGGATAAATCCGAAGAAATCATTTTCATCAGTGTTCATCGGCGTTAATCTGCGATTCTTATATCCCATCTTCGTGTCAAAGGAACTGTATTGGACGGCCCGCCCGTGTTTGGGATTCCCAGGCATCGGATGGGGGCCTCCATCCGCCTGGCCGCCTCAACATTTCGCCGCTGCCGCCGCCATTGCGCTTGCGCTGGCCGCCGCGCATTCTAGCATGCCGCCCTTGCCCAGTCACGCCGCCCCATGAACCGTATTTTCGTCGAAAAAAAGGCCGAATTCAACGCCGAGGCCCGCCACCTCCTGCATGACCTCCGCGAATCACTCGGTCTGCCGGGGCTCTCCGGCTTGCGTATCGTCCAGCGTTACGCCATCGAGGGCCTTAGCACCGAGGAATTTGCCGTGGCGGTGCGGTTGATTCTCTCCGAACCACAGGTCGATTCAGCCAGCGCCACCCTGGCCATGGCCGAAAATGAAACGGCTTTTGCAGTGGAGTACCTGCCCGGCCAATTCGACCAGCGTGCCGACTCTGCCGCCCAGTGTGTGCAAATCCTCACCGGTAAGGACCGCCCGTGGGTCGCCGCCGCCAAGGTGCTTATACTCGCCGGGCTGCTCAGCCCGCAGGAGTTGGCGCGCGTCAAAGCCTACGTCATCAACGCCGTGGATTCTCACGAGGTCCCGGTAAGCGCTGGCGCGGAGCGCCGGGCCGCCGTCACGCCTCCTGACGTCGCTATTCTAATCGGTTTTACCCAGCGCGCTCCGGTCGCGCTGGCCAGCCTCCGTGCCGAATTGGGGCTGGCCATGTCGGCGGCGGATCTGGCGCTCTGCCAGACGTATTTCCGCGATGAGGAGCAGCGCGATCCGAGTCTGACGGAAATTCGGCTGCTCGACACGTATTGGTCCGACCATTGCCGTCACACCACGTTTTTGACAAAACTAGAAGGGGTCAGCTTCGAGCCTGGCTGTGCGCCGGCCGAGCGAGCTTGGCAGAATTATCAGGCGACTCGCGAGGCGTTGGGCCGCGCTGACAAGCCGGTCACCCTGATGGACATCGCTCTCATCGGGATGCGTGAACTCAAGCAATCCGGCGAGTTGGACAACCTCGAGGTATCCGAGGAGGTCAACGCCGCATGCATCGTCGTGCCCGTGGAGATCTCAAACCTGAAATCTCAAATCTCAAATGCAGTCAGCGAGGATTGGCTGGTGATGTTCAAAAACGAAACTCACAATCATCCGACCGAGATTGAGCCATTCGGTGGGGCTGCCACCTGCCTTGGCGGCTGCATCCGCGACCCGCTCTCCGGACGCTCTTACGTCTATCAGGCCATGCGGGTGACCGGCGCCGCCGATCCACGCAAGCCCTTCGCTGACACCCTGCCCGGCAAGCTTCCGCAGAAGAAGATTTGTCAGACGGCGGCCCGCGGTTACTCGTCGTACGGCAACCAGATCGGTTTGGCCACCGGCCAGGTCGCCGAAGTCTATCACCCCGGCTACGTCGCCAAGCGGATGGAAATCGGTGCGGTGGTGGCCGCCGCGCCGCGCTCACAAGTCTTTCGTGGCAGTCCGGCCGCCGGGGACGTCATTCTGCTCATTGGCGGGCGCACCGGTCGCGACGGCGTCGGCGGCGCCACCGGTTCGTCCAAGGAACACACCCACACCGCACTGGAAAATTCCGCCGAGGTCCAAAAAGGCGATGCCCCCACCGAGCGCAAAATCCAGCGCCTGTTCCGCAATCCCGAGCTTGCCCGCAAAATCAAAGTTTGCAACGACTTCGGAGCCGGCGGGGTGGCCGTGGCCATCGGCGAAATCGCCCCATCCCTCGCCATCAACCTCGACGCCGTACCCAAAAAATATGACGGGCTCGACGGCACCGAACTGGCCATTTCCGAGTCCCAGGAACGCATGGCTGTCTGCGTTGACCCCTCGGAAATTGCGTTCTTCATCCAAGCTGCCGACGGCGAAAACCTCGAGTGCACTCACGTCGCCACCGTCACCGACAGCGGCCGCCTGGTGATGACCTGGCGCGGCACAACCATCGTCAATTTGTCGCGGGCTTTCCTCGATACCAACGGCGTCCAACAAACTTCGGCCGTTCACGTCAAAGCCCCCCAGGGCAACCTTTCATCTTCTAACCAAAATATCGAATCCACCATCGCGATTCTCCGGGGTCTCAATACCTGCTCGCAAAAAGGCCTCGGCGAAATGTTCGATGGCTCGGTCGGCGCCGGCACTGTGTTGTGGCCCTTCGGCGGCCGCCACCAACTCACGCCACCGGATGCCATGGTGGCCAAGTTGCCATTGTTAGAAGGCGACACCGATGTCTGCACCTACATGAGCTGGGGCTTCAATCCCTATATATCCTCATGGTCGCCGTTCCATGGTGCCGTCTATGCCATCACTGAAGCCGTCTGCAAGGCGGTGGCTGCCGGCGCTAGGCTGCCCGATATCCGCCTCACGCTGCAGGAATTTTTCCCCAAGCTCGGCAATGACCCGGCTCGCTGGGGCCTGCCATTTTCCGCGTTGTTAGGTGCATTCCACGCCCAGCACGAATTGCGCTTGGCGGCCATCGGAGGCAAGGACTCGATGTCCGGCTCGTTCCATGAGTTGGATGTGCCGCCGACCTTGGTGGCTTTTGCGCTGGCTCCGGGCCGAGCCACGCTGGCGCTCTCGCCGGAGTTCAAGCAAGCTGGATCGACTATTTCCCTAGTGGAAGTATCTTGCGATGGTGATGATCTGCCGGATTTCCAGCAACTCAAGCGAGTCGCCGAGCAACTCCATCAGCTAAACGCCGCCGGCAAGCTTCTCGCGCTGCATCACATTGGCCAGCCCGGCCTTGCTGCCGCCCTCGCAAAAATGGCCTTCGGCAACGCCATCGGCTTCCAAGCTAGCGCGGACTTGAGTCCGTCCGAATGGTCCCGCCCCCGTTACTTCGCCTTCCTCATCGAGCAAGGCGAGCCCCTTCCACCCGCCCTCAACGCCAAGCCCCTCGGTCACACCACTACCGCCCAAACTCTCGTCTTCCCCCACGAAACCCACTCCCTAACCGACCTGCAAGCCGCCTGGACTGCCACCCTCGAACCGGTCTATCCGACGAAAGTGGAGATGCTGGATAGTGGATTGCAGATACTGGATGGTGGATTGAAGAGTGCAGTCGCTCCAAATCTAAAATCCAAAATCTCAAATCTAAAATTGCGAGGCGGCAAGCCTCGCGTCATCATCCCCACCTTTCCCGGTACCAATTCCGAATACGATTCCGCCAAGGCTTTCCGCGAGGCCGGTGCGGAGGCCAATATTCGGGTCTTCCGCAACCTGACGACCTCGCACATCGACGAAAGTCTAACTGCCTTTGCCGTGCAGATTCGGCGTGCGCAAATCCTGATGTTTCCCGGCGGCTTCAGCGCCGGCGACGAACCGGACGGTTCTGCCAAATTTATTGCCACCATCATCCGCAATCCGCGGGTGGCCGATGCCATCATGGACCTGCTAGCCAACCGCGACGGTCTTATTCTCGGCATCTGCAACGGCTTCCAAGCGCTTATTAAAACCGGCCTGGTCCCCTATGGTCGGATCATGGATAGTGGATCGAACCTGGAGGATAGTGGATTGAAGATCGCTGGCACTTCTTCTATCCACGATCCCTCCGCCGCGCCCACTCTCGTCCACAACGATATCGGCCGCCACATCTCCTGTTATGTCAACACCCGGGTCGTCAGCACGCTCTCGCCGTGGCTGGCCAACAGCCGGGTGGGCGATCTGCACACAGTCCCGATGTCCCACGGCGAAGGCAAGTTCTATGCTTCCGCCGCAATGATCGCACAACTCGCCGCCGCCGGCCAAATCGCCACCCAATACTGCGATGCCAACGGTCAGCCATCGATGGACATTGGCGTGAATCCTAACGGTTCGTTAGGTGCCATCGAAGGCATCACCTCGCCCTGCGGACGGGTCTTCGGCAAGATGGCCCACTCCGAACGCGCCGCCACCCAGGTCGCTAAAAACATCCCCGGCAACAAGCATCAGCCGATTTTCGCCGCGGGCGTGGCCTATTTCGGATGCTAGCCTCTGGGTGGGTTCACCTGTCTCCGCCATCGCGGGAGATCTTGGCGGTCTGGGGCGAGGCGGGTTCGTAGGGCTGGGCATGCTCGAGATGCGCCTGCCAGTTAGCCGTGTACACCTTGGCCAGAGTTGCATCTTGGATCACCAGCAGGTTCTCCGCGTTGCTGCCCTCGGCGGCTTTGGTGAAATTGAACGACCCGGTCAGAATCGTTGTGCCGTCGATCACCATGATCTTGTTGTGTGCAATCGCGTGCTTGGGGTCGATGTAGGTCGCAATATTGGCATGCGCCACGAAATCCACCGATGAGTAGTGGCCCGTGACGTTAGATTTATCCAGAATCACCCGGACGTTGACGCCGCGCTTCTTGGCATCGGCCAGGGCCTTGGCGATCGGGGCGCTGGTGAATGAATACGCCTGCACCAAGACACTGGTGGTGGCCCGATTGAGGTTTTCGACCACCGCCTCCGTGCATCCGCCGTGCGGCGAAAAGAAGACCTGGATGTTCTCGGCGGCTCGAGCCGCTGCCAGGGTCATCACTAAAATGACGCAGGCCGAAAGCTGGAGTGGGCGGATGTGGATGGCTGGGTTTGTACGCATGAAATTATTGAGCCTGGATGGAATTAATCGATTCAACGGTGGAGGTCAAACCATACCCTCGAGGGCTGCGCAGAGGGGGCTCATTTTTGGCCGTGCTCTAGCGTTTTTTGCAGGATCAGGCTGGCGGCGGCTAGGGCACCGGAGTTGCGGTCGTGAGCGGCGAGGGCGAGTTTCATGGCGCGCCAAGTGGCCGCTTGGTTGCTGAGGATGGCGCGGAGGCTTGCCCCGAGCCTTTCGGGGGTGGCGGCGAGGCTGCCGCCGCCGATGATTTCCAATAAGCGCAGGTTGCCTTCTTCCTGGCCGGGGACGAGGTGATGGATGAGCATCGGGCAATGGGCGGCGATGGCTTCGTGAACGGTGGCGCCACCGGCTTTGCCGACGACGAGGTGGTGTTGGGTGAGTAGGCGTGGAATGCGGCGGGTCCAGCCAAGGATGCGGACGCGGCCGGGATAGGCGAGTTGCAAGGCACGGGCATCGGCATGCAAGAGTCGCAGGTTTTTGCCGAGCACGAGGGTGAGGCGCACGGCGGGGTCGGCGTTGAGGATAGCGGCACCGCAGGAGGCGACGGAGTTGCGGCGGGCGGTGGGGAAGAATAGAACGCGGAAAACGTCGCAGGGGTCAGCCGGATCCAGTGGGGTGAGCTGTGCAAACTCAGGGTTGACGGGAAACCCGGTGTCGATGATGGCGCCGGCTGGCAATTGCCTGCCAATCATCGCATCGCGGGTGCTGGCATCGGTAACAAGCCAATAATCGCCAGGTGCTTTGAGCCACGCGGAGTTGATTTCAATCGAGTCGGTCACCACAATAAAGACCGGTAGCTGGGCGCCGGCTTGTTTCAGAATCCGCTCTAGCAGATAGGGGTAAAGTGGATACGTGCTGACAATCGCGGTGGGCTGAAAGTCGGCGATAAGCTTGGCCAGCGTGGACTCGGGCTTGCGGGTGAGCCAGGTGCCGCTGTGCTTGAAATCCACCCGGTCGATGGAATGGTAGATTTTTCCCCATACCTGTGGGAGGTAATCGGTGGCGAAGCGGTAGAGTCGACTGAGTGTGCTGGTGAGAATGGGGGTGGCGAGCGAGCAAGGGTCGCACACCTGGACGTTAGTGCCGGTGGCAACGAGAGCCAGAGCTAGGTTGCGAGCTGCACTGTTATGGCCTTCCCCGAAGGCGGCGGTGAGGATGAGTAGACGAGGGGGCGTTGGCATGGGGCAGGGTCTCGGCGGGGATTTTAGGTGGATTGGGGCATTGCGTCGATCGAGTTTTTGGTTTTATGTTGCGGCCGGGAATGGCGCGCGAAAAAAAACCGGTGGAATTGAGAGCCGTGGACGACGAGCCGATGCTCGGATTGCCGGTGCTCAGGCTGGGTGTCAAAGAGCAGCCGCTACGGCTTATTCCTGAGAATCATGATACCCGCCGCACCCCGGCGGCCCGCCTGGTGTTGCCCAGTGTGAACGTGCTGGACCATCGGCGCGGTCATCAGCCGGCGCTTGATGTACTCATCGAGCCAGAGGAGGCGGCTGTAGTGGAGGAGGAAGAAGGTTGGAGCCGGGTGGAGGTTCGCCGCCAACCGATGCCGTGGGGTTGGTTTGCGTTGCTGGGGCTGGTTCTGGCTGGCGCCGTCATCTGGTCGCTGAGCCACGTCCGCCAAGCCGAGTCGCGGGTCGAGTCGGAGCGTCGGCAAGCGGTGGAGGTGGCTGGGGAAAGCGCCGCGAGTGACCGAGCGCTGGCAGGCATGATCGAGGGGATGCGGCGGCAGGTGAAGGCGTTTTGCGAAGCGGACTCGCTGGAGGCGATGTTGCCGTTGGTGCGCCATGCCAAGGCGACCCGCCCGTTGATGGAGCGATATTACGCGACAACCCCGCTGCATCCACTCGGATTCAAGGGGCTGAGGAATTTCCAGGGGGCAATGGTGGGCGGCGCTAAACGCAATTTTTGGGTGTTTGTGGTGGAGTTGGGGGATGGGCGGACGCAGGAAATTCAGGTCGAGCAGGCGGCTTCGGGGGCGATCGGAGTGGATTGGGAGACGGTGGTGACATACCAGCCGATGAATTGGGACGAGTATGCCCGGCAACGCCCGCTGGGTAGCACGATGGATTTCCGGGTTTATGTGGAGGAGGATCATTTTTTCACGCATGAGTTTGCTGATGTCAGTCGCTGGGTCTCGTTGCGGCTGACCGCGCTGGGAGGAGAGGAGACGCTATTTGGGTACGTGGCACGGGGAGGTAAAGAGGCCAGTGAGTTGCTGGGACTGATCGAGCGCAACGAACATAAACCTACGGCAGTGATTTTGCGCTTGGCCTTGCCAGCCGCCACCCAGTCGCGGCGCGGGGTGATCATCGAGAAGGTCGTCAGTCCACAGTGGATTTATGTGGACCCGCCGGACAGTGAGTCTTGATTTTGGCGGCTGCCGCTGCAAACTTCGCCGCCTTGAGCAAGCCCCCCACACCCGATGCAGGAGCTGAGCGCTCCCGTTTGCCTGTCCGCTATGCACCGGTATTGGCCGGGGTAGCCGTGTTTTTCGCATACCAATATGCCAGTGCGCTGTGGCGCTTGGCATCCCAATCGCAGGGAATGGAGAATAAATTCAGTGCCTTGGCGCGCGACAAGTATCTGGGGTTTCTCATCGGACAAAACCTACAAATGCTCCTAGCCTACGCGATTTTGGCCTTGGTCGGCGCGTTTTTATTGCAGCCCTTCGCGGTGTGGTGGACGGGCGGCTCTAAATACCGCGGCACCTGGGTGAGCGCCTTGCGCGGCTTGTTGCTCGCGGGTTTCTTGCAAGGGTACTGCACGTTGCGCTTGGTCGATACCCGCCCGTATTTCCTCAACGAGGCAAATTTTGGCGACGGGTTTTACCACATGCTCGACGTCATCCCAGTGGCTGCCAAGCCGGGGGTCTTCCTGGTGCTTTTCAGCGTGTTGCCCATCGTGGCGTTGGCTGCCGCGTTGCTCTGGCAAATCCACCGCCGCGGGCGCCGCGGTTGGCTCATTGCCGCAGTCGGACTGGTGGTGGCGACGGGCTTGAGCAAGGGCGTGGCCGGACAGTCGCGTAGCCGATCCGCACCCGAGCCGGGTCAGAAACACCCCCCGAATATTTTGATTTTGGCCTCGGATTCCCTGCGTGGCGACAAACTCGGCTGTGCCGGCTACCGCCCAACTCGCTGCGAGGGCGCGGCCGCCGCCGGGGTGTCTCCCATGATTGACGCGTTGGCGGCGCGTTCCGTGCGCTTTGAGCGCTGCTACACGCCGATTGCCTCGACGATGGAATCGGGTATTTCGCTGATGACTTCCCAATACCCACAGACCCACGGGGTGCGCCAGATGTACCCGGATCGTGCCACCGTCGAGGCCACCATGCAACGGGTGCAACCGATGGCTAAGCTGCTGGGCGGGCACGGCTACGCAACCGCGGCCATCGGCGATTGGTGCGCCGGCTATTATCACGTCGCCCCCCTTGGATTCGAGGATATTTCGGTTTCCACCTTCGACAATTTTAAAATCTACATGAGTCAGGCGGTGGTGATGGCGCATTTTGTGGTGCCGCTGTATTTCGACAATGTGCTCGGCTACCGCTTGTTTCCGCAGATTGAGTCATTCGCGCAATTTGTCACGCCGGAGGTGGTTACCGCGCGGGTAGAGGCGCGTCTGGAGCAGGCTGCCAAGGTGCCGCAGCCGTTTTTCTGGCACGTATTTTTTTCCTGCAACCACCTGCCTTACCGCAGTAAGGAGCCCTATTGCAGCCTCTTCGGTGATCCTGCCTACCGGGGGCGGAATAAAAATGGGGTGGATTTCGATATCGATTCGTTCATCGGCGGCACCGACCTGGAAAGCAAGTGGCAAGCCCTGCCCGCGCCGGAAGTGGCCCAAATCCGTGCCCTCTACGATGGCTGCACCCGCCAATTCGACGACTGCGTCGGGCGCGTACTCGCGGCCCTCAAGCGCAACGGGCTGGAGGACAACACGATTGTCATCGTCACCGCCGATCACGGCGACGACCTCTACGAACCGGGCGTGACTCTCGGCCATGGCCTAACGTTCAATGGCGGCGGCCAAGCCAATCACGTGCCCATGATCATGCACATCCCCGGCGTGGCCCCGCGGGTCATTCCCGAAACCGTGCGTATGCTCGACATCATGCCCACTCTAGCCGATTGGGTCGGCGTGGAAAAACCTGCCGTCTGGCAAGGTCAAAGCTTTGCCGGCTGGCTCAAGGGGGGTGAAACGCCGGTGGTGCGGCCGTTTTATGGTGAGACCGGCTTTCCGTTCATTCAATTCAAGGTGCCCGGCATCGATCGGCCGCACTTGCCCTCCATGGACGAACTCACCGGCATCGACCCCGCTTACAATTACCAATTTGTGCTCAAGGAGTCGTACCGCGAGCGCTTGGTCCAGGCAAAACAACGCTGCCTGCGCACCCACGCTTGGAAACTCGTCTGCACCCCAACCGCTCAAGGAACCCGCCACTTCGGTTTGTTCTTTTTGCCAGCCGATCCCCATGGCGAACACGATCTGGCCGCCGCTCGCCCCGAGGTGCTCGCGCCGCTGCGGGCCGCTCTCGAGCGTTGGATGGATGAGCAGCAGGAAACCTCCATCGCTGGCATCTTCCCCTCCGGCGAGCCAGAATTATAGCGGCGTGTCTGTGACCGCCGCTAGCCAATAGGCCTAGCTCACCGCTTGCGCATCGACGCTTACAGAGCGCTCCGTTGGTCTAACTGGTCGCGTCGGAATCAAGTTTCTCCGGCGGCTTACCGCGGCCCTGACGCCCCGGCCTCTGACGGTGCCGCAGGTGCCGGTGTGGCAGGTGCGGGTGCAGGTGCGGGTGCGGGTGCGGGTGCGGCAGGCACTGGTGGCACTGGTGGCAGTGGTGGCAGTGGTGGCAGTGGTGGCAGTGGTGGCAGTGGTGGGCTGGGCTTGGGCAGGGTATCGGGCCATTCATGCAGCGTGTAACCTTGGCCGATGCCGCCAATTTCATTGAGAAGTTCGGAGCAGCGCTGCTGCCACTTGGCATAGTCCGGTGCGGCGCGCTCGGCATCGTGGCTGCCGGGAAAGATGACATAACTTACTTTCAAGTCGGACACCGGACGATTGTTAGACGCGGAGCGCGGATTGATCTGTTGGGCGATCCGCAGTGATGCCTCACCCACTTTGTAGCTCGGACCGCCGTCGCCGACGATCGCCGGATAGAGGTGGTCGCCGTGGATGACCACCGCGAAGTCGCCAGTTTTCGGCGCGAACGGATCATTGTGCGCGGCGAGCAGGGGCACCGGAATGACAATGAACGGATCATGCTCGGCAATGAGAAAACTGCGGCTTTTCAAATCCGCCACCCCCCGTTTGAGATAGGCGAGGTGCTCGCGCAAGCCTTTCTTGCGCTCCGCGAGTGTGGCTCGCTCCGCCAATTCCTTTTCCGTATCCTTGATCCGGCACTCCCAACCGGCGATCATCGGATTGGCCACCGTCCCGCTCTTCGGCCACGCATAACTCGTGAACGGCTGATAGTGCATCGAGTTGACAATCGCTTCGGGCATCGCCGGCAGGCGGTCACCGTCCGAACCGTCCGACACCACATCCATGTCCGCCTGCAGGTAAAACACCCGCCGACCGTTCTCCGCACGCAGGTTGAGCATCGTCTCACAGTCAAAAAAGTTGTGCTTGGATAGAATCTCGCTCAGCAGCGTCGCATCTTTGCGAACACGCACAATTTTGTTAGCATACAACTTGCCATACCAGCCGGACACTTCGGCCTTGGCCAGCAGTGCTGGCAAGCCGGGCAATAGTTTGGATAGATAAGCGTTTGAACTTTCCAGCTCGGCGAGCGTTGTGGCGGCGGCCGGCAGGCGCAGGCTTAGTTGATAGAGAGCGACATAGCTGGCCGCATCGACCCGTTCCTTGGACGCGATGCCGCCTTTGTCGAACTTGACCTCGGTTTTGAACGGGATGCCCTGGCGCAACAGGCGCACGTCGCTCACCGTGCCAGGCAGGCTGGGCATCACCGGTGGCGCGGTGTCCTCGCTGTCTGGCCTGTCCGCTTCAGGTGGCTTTTTGGCGGCCGAGGCGCTGGCTTTGCGCATGGCGGCGAGTTCGTTGTCGAGTTTTTCCTCCATTTCAGCACGCAAGCTCGACTCGATTTGGCGTCGCAGGTCGGCTTCATCCGCAGTGACGAGCACGGGTTTTGGGCTGCGCAGTTCCCGCAGGCCGCGTTGGATTTTTCTAGGGATGGAGGTGAACAAGATGCCGAGCAGGCCGCTGGCGACTAGCAAGGTGCAGACGTGCAAGCACGGGAAGCGTGGCCGCTGGCGGTTTGAAATGCCTCGGTTACCACCCAGCAGCAAGTTGCGCAAGTTGCCCATGGCCGGGACCTTAGCAGGAATGCGCCGCCCATCAACCCCCATCCGCCGCTGCCTTCACCCCTACGCCCATGCCCCATTGGGATAGGCGATTGACAGCCAGAGAAAAACCGCTATGCATAGCTGGGTGAACCTCATCCGTCTGCTGCCGCCCACCGTGGCGCTGGTCATCGTCGGGGCTTGGCTCACAGTCCTGCACCTGTCCATCGCCGCGATGGAAAGTCAAAACCGGATGCTCGGCCAACTCATCGCCATCGCCCGCAGCGGCGGCCCGCCGGGTAGCCCGCCCCACGCCGCTGCATCTGACAAATCAGCGAAAGCCAGCGGTCCACTCGATTGGCGCAAACTGGCCGGGCTGGTCTTGGAAAGGCAGAAAAGCGGTGGTCTGGGCGATTTGCGCACGCTGCTGCATTTCCAGCAGCGCCTGCAAACTATGACCCGTGAGGAACTCGTCGCCGCCTTGGACGAAATTACCGCACTCGAATTGCCGGCCAACTCGCGCTCCATGCTCGAACCATTGCTGCTCGCGCCGCTTATTGACAAAGATCCCGCGCTGGTCCTCACCCGCTTCACGTCCCGGCTCGACGAGCTCGACGAGGCAATAAACCGACAACTGGCCATGGCACTCAGGGCCTACGCGCAAAGATCGCCGCGAGAAGCGGTGGATTGGTTAGGTCGACAGGTTGACTCCGGAAAATTTGCTAGTGCGGCGCTCAACGGCAGGAACCCGACGCGGCTGCAGTTGGAATCGGCCTTGCTCGGGGCCTTGCTCACGGCCGACCCTGCCGCCACGGTCGACCGCTTGGCTGCACTGCCGCAAGATCAGCGCGCGGAAGCTATCGGCAATGCCGCGTTGGACCAGAATATGCAGACCGACCTAACATGGTATGCACGCTTGGTCCGCGGCCAAGTGCCAGCGAGCGAGCAAGCCGCCGCTTTCGCCCGGCAGGTGGCGCTGTGGGTGGCGCAGGGTGGTTATGCCAGCGCCACCGAATTTCTCAATGCAATCAAACTTACCCCCGAGGAGCGGCTTGCTTGCATCGAGCAAGCCGTGACCACCCAGATTTTTTCAACCACCAAAAAACTCGGCACTGCAGATCTCGACGCCCTGCGCGACTGGGTCAACTCGCAAGCTCCGCAAGAGACCGCCAGCGTCACCGCCCAAGTCCTCTGCACTGCAGCCATGGGCAAGCGCAAACTCGATTTTTCCCAAGCCGCCCAACTCGCCATTCAATCCAGCCAGGCCAGCGGCAACGACGACGCACTCATCGGTTTTGTGGAATGCTGGGCTGCCCGCTCCAACAAGGATGAGGCACGCGAACTGGCGGAAAAAATCACCGATGCCAAGCGCCGCGCCGCAACCCTCAAACGGCTCGAATAAGCCGAGCTCCAACCCATGCGCACTCCCATCATCTTTAGCCTCGTCATCCTCACCGGCGCGGCCGGCCTCGGCTGGCACTCGCATCAACAGCTCGCCGCCTTGCGCCTAACCCATGAACTCCTGCTGGCCACGGCCGCCCAGTTAGGCATCACCATGGATCCGGCACACCCCGACAAGTGGCTCTACCTAACCAATCGAGGGCGCTTGGACCGCGAGCTGGGCGTGCAACTGGCCGCTGCCGAATTCATCGAATTTGCCAAGGATATGGCAGCCTACACGGAAGCGGGTGGCAACCCGCTCGCCGGCCCGATGCAGCAGCGACTGATGGAATTCATGGACCGCATGATGGCGCTCAATTCTGCCCAGTTCAAGGCGCTCATTGCCGAGGTGGCAGCTAACAACGAGCTCAAGGATGAGATCCGCCAGGACCTCATCGGGTTTTCCATCATGACGCTGGCTAACGAACAACCGCATGCCGCGCTGAGGATTTTCGGGGAGTCATCCGGGGTGTTCACCGACGCGCAGGTTGGGGCGCGGGTGCTCGCCACCTCGCTCGCCTGTTGGGCCAAGGATGATCCGCTCGCCGCGCTCAAGTGGCTGCGCCATCACACGGGAAAATATGCCGAACTCATTACGGAAGATACCAAACTGGGCATGGTCTCTGCCGCCGCAATTCTGTATCCCAAATTCGCCTTCAAACTCATCGCCGAACTGGACCTCAACGACGCTCAGCATGCCATCCAAAGCGTAGTCGATGCCGCCGATACTCCCCAACAACGCGGTGCCACCCTCGCCGGCCTGCGCGCCTATCTAGCAACTCTCAACGATGCTAACGCCAGCGAGACGACCGCCAGCACTGTCTTCCACGGGCTCGCCCTCGGCAGCATGCGCGACGGCTTCGAGTCCGCCAGCCAGTGGCTAGCCAACGCTAGACTCACCCCCGCCGAACTCGAAAACTTCGCCGACGGCTTGACGCCCCAGCCCAAGAGCGCCGACACCGGCCGCTGGATCGAGTGGTTAGGCACCGCGCTGCCGCCAGCGCAAGCCGATGAAAAGATTCGCGGATTTGTTAGCACGTGGACCCAGAACGAATGCGAGGC
>WBXE01000011.1 GCA_008932955.1 Verrucomicrobiota bacterium | reverse complement strand
CCCTACGGGCTAAGGAGCCACCACATTCTTGTGGTGGTAGCGGAAGGGTGGCCCATGAGTACGTGCCGAAGGCTCTGCTTCATGGCCGGTCCTTCCGCACGACGACCATAAAGTCGTCGCTCCATAACGGGCCGCAGCCGGTGATTTCATCAAGGCCCTGAATGCCGGTGGGGGCTTTGCGGAGACCGGCGGAGACCGGCGGACGGGGGCGTTTTTAGCTTGCATAACGGTTGCGGTTCCGGTGTTGGTTGCCACCTCAGTTGGCTCTCGATTCAACGTGCCGAGAGTTGCATCCGCCATCCCCCAACCTACCCAAAGTACGGCTGATTTGCGACCGCGACACTCATTTTTGCGACACTCATTTTGCGTTGGTGTCATCCGCCGTGGCGGGCACCTCCCTGCGGAACAGCTCCATCAGATAGGCGGCGGACAGCAACTCCGGAGTCACGATGGGGGCCTTGCCGGGCACCAGCAACACATTGACCGGAATGGCGCTGCGGCCGTACTCGCGCAGCTTGATTTCGATTTCCGGATTCAATTTCGTTTTATCGGCTTTGAGTGGGACGATGTGTCTGGCCTGCATCAGGGCGACGACCTCCGGCGTGTAGGCGAGGCGCTTGTTGACCTGGCAAGTCGGGCACCACTGGGCGGTGAAGTCGATGAACACCGCTTGGTCATTTTTTAACAACCCATCCACCCGGGCTTGTGACCACGCTTCCCAGTGCAACGCGTTGACCTTGGGCGTGGGCGGCAGGGCTAACAAAACGCCGCCAGCGGCCAGCGCCAAGGTGATGACCAGGGCGGCGCGGCGCACCGCAGGCCGGCGGTGGGGCAGGCACCAGCGGCCGTAAATCCAAGCGGCCATGGCGATGGTGCTGAGGCCCAGGACTGGGTCGAGGAGGTTTTCGGGGCCGATTTGCACGGCATAGATGCAGAGGAAATAGCCGGCGGTGGCAAACAGCAGAAACGACATGCCTTGCTTGAAACTTTCCATCCAGGCCCCAGGTCGCGGCAGCAAATGCAGCAAGCCGGGAAAGACCGAGAGAACCAGATAGGGCAACGCCAGACCCATCGCCATGGCGGCAAAGGCGGCGAAAAATGCCAAGGCCGGCAAGGTGATGGCCGCGCCGATAGCCGCGCCGAGGAACGGGCCGGCGCATGGGGTGGCGACGACGGTGGCGAGCACGCCGGAGAAAAACGAGCCGGCGAGGCCGTGTTTGGCTTGGAGGGAGCCGCCGACGGAGGTGGCGGCAGTGCCGAGTTCGAAGACGCCGAACATGTTGAGGGCGAGCACAAACATCAGCAGCATCAGGCCGAGAACCACGCCGGGGATTTGCAGTTGATAGCCCCAGCCGACGCCAGCCACCGCCCGCCCGGCGAATAAGATGCCGCTGAGTACGCCGAAGGAGACCAGCACCCCAAGGGTGAACAGCAACCCGTGAGCGACGATGCGTTGGCGCGAGTCGCCGGCTTGTTTCACGAAGCCCATGATTTTCAAGCCGATCACCGGAAACACGCAGGGCATCAAATTGAGGATGAGCCCGCCGACAAACATCAGGCCGAGAATGCCGAGTAGCTTGAAAAATGCCGGTGGCTTGGCCGGAATGGGGCTAAGCGGCGTTGCAGGAATGGCGCTAGCTGCAGCGTCGGCACTGCCGGCCTCGCCACTGAGCAAAATCCCCGAAAGCGTCTTGCCCAGGGGAATGGGCTTTTCAAAAATATCCACCGCATTGCGCTTGAGGGTGATCAGCCAGTCCGCACCGTCACCCGTCACGCTGCCGCCATCGCTGAGTGGCTTGAGAAATGGCTCGTTGGGTATGAACTCCACCGGCGCTGGCAGGTTGGCGCCGGCAGCACCGCCTTGCGGACTGAGCCGCAGAACGAAGTCGCCAGCATCTTGATAGGCCGAAATCTTCCAAATGACGTTCGCCCGGGGGATTTTGCTGCGGGCTTGAGCGAAAACCTCGGTCTGGGCCGGATCCAGCACCGGACTCGCACTCACCGGTAGGCTCAGGGCGAAGGATTTTTTCCCATCCATGCAGGTGTCCGAGCAAATCTGCCAGGTGGCGGCGGCGCTCAAGCTGACTTTTTCACCGACCCGCAAGCTGGCGGGTGGTGTGATGTCCACCAGCAACACCGGACTGCCCGTGTACACATAACTTTTGCCTGAGTAGCCGTCCTTGACGGTAGGCACCGGCCATTGGAGCGGCCCAGCGCTGAAACCGGCGGGCAGTCGCCACTCGATGGCTGGGGGTAGCTCGATGCCGCCGGAATTCCGGTAATAGCTGTGCCAGCCCGCCGGCTGCTCAAGTCGCAGAGCCAAGGTGAATGCCTTGCCGGGGGCGATGGCAGTGACCTCTGCCACCAGACTCGCCGTGGTGCTAGCCGTGCCTGCTGCGGCAGCAAGCGGATCGCCAAACTCGGCGCGGATGGTCCCTGCCGCAACAACCAGGGCAAGCAGCAATCGAATGAGGCGGATCATGGTAGGAAGTCGCTGGGGTGGAAGACGCCAGACTCAAGACCGGAACACGCCAAACCGCAAGACCGGATGTGAGGCCCACTTGTTTAAACTACTTGAAACATCCACTTGCGCAGAGGGGTAATCTGTGGAACTGCTTAGCAGCGGCAGCGCATCCATCCCGCCAAGCAACGGCAAAAGACAGAGCGCGGACTGCCGACCACCCCACCCATGCGCGAAACCTTGATTGTAGCCGGACTGTTTTTGCTCGCAGTGGCACTGCGCAGTGCCCGCAGCGGCAGCTTGCGCAAATTGGGCGCAGTGGCATTTTTGGTCGCTACTTTCTGGCTCGGCTTTTTCTTCTCCGGCAGCAAAATCGGCGGCTCCGTCGCCGTGTCGTGCTGGTTTTTCCTCCCTTGGTTCGAGTTACTCACCCATATCCGGCGTTTGCGCCTACCTCTCAACAACCGCCTCCAACATCGCCGCATTCCCAATCCGGCGTCCTTCCCCAACGCCTTGGAAGCCAGCGCCGCCATGGAAGTGGAAGGCTTTGATCATGTGTCGGATTGCGGCTGGAAGTGGGTCGGCATGCAGCAGTTTTTCCGGTTTTACTGGCACCCGGAAGAGCGTGCGATCGCCGCCATCTGTCTCTGCGAGCAGCGCGGGGTGGCCTTCGCCTTTATCTCCATCACCTCTCAGGATAGCCAGGGCCGCACTTGGCGTACCACCAATTTCCCCTTCTCCCTCACCCTTCAATGCTCGCCGCTCATCCGCTGGAATTATGTCCCCTGCGAGCAAAATTGTTTCAAAAGCATCCTCCTCGACCATCGCCTATTCCTCCAGCGCAACCAGATCGGTCCCGAATTGCTGCGCATGCCCGATCCCGACGACGCGGAAGATGCCCTCGAACGGGAAATGCGCCAGCAAGTCGAGTTCAACCTGGCCTCAGGCATCATCCGCCTCACCGGCGACGGCCATTTCAAATACTCCAATCGCGGCCTGTTTTTCCTCTGGGGCCAATTCGTCAAGGACATGGTCCGGCTTTGCTAGCTGCGGGCAGAAGTCAGAAGTCAGAAGTCAGAGAGAGCAAGGCTCTGCCCTCTGCCCTCTGCCCTCTGCCCTCTGTCCTCTGTCCTCTGTCCTCTGTCCTCTGTCCTCTGTCCTCTGTCCTCTGTCACTTCAACCGCTGCATCACGGCTTGGGACAGGGTTTTGCCATCGGCGCGGCCGGCAGCTTTGTCCTGGACGAGTTTGATGACCTTGCCGAGGTCGGCCTTGGAGCTGGCTCCGGTTTCGGCAATGGCGCCAGTGATCAACTCGTCGAGATCCGCAGCACTCAGGGCAGCGGGTAGATAGCGCTGCAGCACGCTAATTTCCGCCTGCTCGATGGCGGCAAGCTCGGGACGATCATTGGCGGCATATTGGGCCAGCGACTCATGCCGCTGCTTGACCTGTTTTCTGACAATGGCAACCGCTTCGGCAAGGTCCAGCGCGCTGCCCAAGCCGCCTTTTTCAATGGCGGCGTTGGTGAGCGCCGTTTTCAGCGCACGCAAGGCGTTGAGAGCGACGACGTCCTTGGCCCGCATCGCGGATTTGAGGTCTTCCTGAAGTTGCGCGGTCAAGTGGGGCATAACCGGACACTGGTCTGGATGGCTGCGAGTCTCAAGAGGAAACTGCAACCACTGCCGCAACTCGGCCTGTGGACCTGGCATGTTGCCCAGCACGGTTCACTCAGGCGATTCAGCAACGACACGGGAAGAGGCGGCGGGCATCCTACCCGGTAGTCCCACCAAAATCCGCAGTTACCTGCGGGCGGGTGAATTGCAGCGGATCCGCAGCAGTAGGCGTGCCGGGGAGATTTGGCGTGTCGGGGAGATTTGGCGGGCGGGTGAGGATCGGCTTGCGGGACAGGCACGACTGGTGTGAGATGCGGGCGTGTTTGCTACATACGTGCATGATTTGAACCCGGTGATTGTCTGGGTGTGGAGAGGTTTGGCGCTGCGCTGGTATGGGCTGGCGTATTTGGCGGGCTTTGTGGTGGGATTTTTGCTGCTGCGGCATTTGGCGAGGCACAAATTGTGGGTGTTGGCACCGGAGAAGACGGCGGATTTCATTGCGGCGGCTGCCTTGTTCGGGGTATTTCTGGGGGGGCGGATCGGCTATATTCTGTTTTATTTTCTACCCAAGGAAGGGATTGGGGCCTTGGCGGCGGATCCGCTGCTGGTGTTCCGGGTGTGGGAGGGCGGCATGGCCAGCCACGGCGGAATCCTGGGCTTGGTCATTTTCACCTGGATCTGCTCGCGACGGGAAAAAGTCTCCTGGACTGGTCTGGGCGATGGTCTGTGCGTGGTGGCTCCCGTAGGCTTGTTTTTCGGGCGAATCGCTAATTTCATCAATGGCGAATTGTACGGACGGCTAGCCACCGGAGTCACCTGGGCGGTCAAATTCCCCATGGCCCTCAACGATGACAAGGCCCCCGAGTTTTCGCGCTTTGATGAGGCGGCAGCGGCCGTGGTCGCCGTGAAACCCGGTTTGAACAGTCTCTATGAATCGCTGGAGGCCGGGCGCCAGACGATGGAAGCGGGTCTGGGTGCCAACCCATACCTAGCGGCACGCGGCACCCTGTTTGAGCAATTGCTGGCGGCCAACCGGCATTCCACCGAGGTTTCCGCCGTGCTTGGGCGTTTCCTCGAACCGCGCCATCCGTCGCAATTGTATGAGGGCTTGCTGGAGGGCCTCGCCCTGTTTGCCATCCTGTGGTGGGTTCGAGTGCGCAACCCCAACGCTCCCAACGGCTTGCTTACCGGACTATTTTTCGGATTCTACGCGCTGTTCCGGATTTTTTCCGAGTACTTCCGCGAACCAGATGCCGCGCTGGTAGGGCCGCTGACCAAGGGGCAATTCCTGTCGCTTTTCATGCTGCTATTTGCCGCGGGTTTCCTTATTTACGCTTGGAAACAACACGGCAAAAGGGCGATCGCCGGGCCGCAGCGCAGGCGTTAATCCGTACTTCAGTGGCAAAACGCGTCACCCACCATCCCCAAAAAAAAGCCTTCACTTGACGCACCTTGGTGCGGAGGGCTATGAACCGGGCATGGATTTATCCGAATTTCGCAGGGAATACTCCAGCCGGGGCTTACACCGGGCCGACCTGCAGGCCGAGCCGTTGGAGCAATTCGCCGCATGGTTTGCCCAAGCCACCGAATTGCAGGTGCCCGAACCCAACGCCATGGTGCTGGCCACGGTGGATGAGCATGGCATGCCCTACCAACGCACCGTGTTGCTCAAATACTTCAATGCCGCGGGTTTTGTGTTTTTCACCAACTTCAGCAGCCGCAAATCCCGCCACATCGCCGCCAACTCGAAGGTCAGCGCTTTGTTCCCTTGGATCACCCTCGAACGCCAGGTCATCGTGCAGGGCCGCGCCGAAGCCATCTCCACCGCCGAATCGCTCCGCTATTTCTCCTCCCGCCCACGCGACTCCCAAATCGGCGCCTGGGTCTCTAACCAGAGCGAAGTGATCACCTCCCGCAAATTCCTACTGCAAAAACTCGCCGAAATCCGCGAAAAATTCCGCCACGGTGAGGTCCCCCTGCCCTCGTTCTGGGGCGGCTACCGCATCGTGCCCGAATCCATCGAATTCTGGCAGGGCGGCCCAGCCCGCCTCCACGACCGCTTCCTCTACCAGCGCCGCGTCGACGCCTGGCACATCGACCGCCTCGCCCCCTGAGTCCATGCGCGTCAAGCTAAGGTGAATCGAGTCGAGAAACCACCGAGTACCGGTAAATTGTGGTAAAGAAATCACTGAGGCACTGATTTCCACTGATGGCACTGAGAAGAAACAGATAAATATTTCAGTGCTTTCAGTGCTTTCAGTGCTTTCAGTGGTAAAATTCGTCACGAACCATCCCCGAAATCCCTTAGCTTGAAGCGCACGCCCTGAACCACCCACCTTATCATGAAATTCACGACCCTCCTCGCCTGCCTCGCGCTGGTCTCCTGTTCCTGGCCGGGATGGTGGAAAAAAAAGCCCAGCCCTCAACCACTGCCACCCACTGCCACCCTCGTCGGCCGCATCGCCTCCATCCCCGCCGACCGCCGCTTCGTCCTTATCCAAAGCTACGGCAAGTGGAACGTGGCCACCGGCACCACCCTCATCTCGCGCGATCCCGATGGCCGTAGCGCCAACCTCCTCGCCACCGGCGAAACTCTCGGCCAATTCGCCGCCGCAGATGTCCAATCCGGCTCCTTGGCCGTCGGCGACGCCGTGCTCCTGCCTCCGCCAATCTCCAAAAAAAATCCGCCCAATACCCGGGAATTACCAAAAACTTTACTGCCAACCCAGACGATTAAAACACCATGACCTATGGAATGCGTTAAAAATCAACAAGGTGGGAATATTTCGGGAAATATCAGTCAAATCTAATTTTTTACTTCCCAACATAGCCAATTGTGAATATCTTGCTGGGGTCCCCATTGCACCTAAGGTTCTGTTTAATATCAAGTCCGCCGGATGACCAGCCAGAAGTCCCGCGGTTTTTGAACAAGCGCCCGAAGCTGCGATGCATGTCCGAGACATGAACCATACCACCAGCCATGAAACCAACCACACTGGGTCCGTCGGTCAAAGCCGACGCCGACCGCCTTGCTGATTTCGTTATATTCACCCAACGGAGTTGCATTCTCAACCTATCCGCGGAACTCAACAAGGGGAACGTCTCGTTCCCCCAGTTCTTTCTGCTGGCCTACCTTTCCAGCGAAGACTATCTGACCATGTCAGATATTGCGAAAAAAATGGGCCATTCCACCGCTGCGGCCACCGGTTTGGTCGATCGTCTCGAAAACCTCGCCTACGTCGAGCGCCTGCACGCTGCGGAAGATCGCCGCAAGATTATGGTCCACATCACCGCCAAAGGAGTGGAGTTGGTCGCTAAAATGCGCAAGGAAATCGCCAACGATCTGGTCGGCATTCTCGCCGGCATGGATGAAAATGAAGCCGAAACCGTCGAGCATACCAAGCGCGCCATCCACGGCCGCATGATTGGCTGAAGCCGGTGGACTCACTCTGGATGCGCTGGAATTACCCCAAAGACCTGCCGGTGGTGGAACACCGCCAGGAGATCCTTGCCGCCATCACCGCGCATCAGGTGGTCGTCGTAGTCAGCGAGACCGGCTCCGGCAAAACCACCCAGCTGCCAAAAATGGTCGCCGAGGTGCTCGGCGAGCACGGCGGGCGCGTCGGCTGCACCCAGCCCCGACGCATCGCCGCAGCGAGCGTCGCGCGGCGGGTGGCGGAGGAATTAGCCCTGCCGCTGGGCAGCTTCGTCGGCTACCAGGTGCGCTTTGAGGAACGCCTGTGCCGCGACACGCGCATCAAGTTCATGACCGACGGAATACTGTTGGCCGAAACCCAGGGCGACCGCCATCTCAAACAGTATCAGGCACTTATCCTCGATGAAGCGCACGAACGATCGCTTAATATAGATTTTTTAATCGGTTATTTAAAACGCTTGTTGGTCACGCGCAAGGACCTGAAACTGGTGATTTCGTCGGCGACAATGGACGCAGGGGCGTTTGCGGAATTTTTCAGTGTGGACGGGGTGCCCGCACCGGTGATTGAGGCCCCGGGGCGGCTGTTTCCAGTGGCTGAATTTTTCCTGCCGCCGATGGAAGATGAGGATTTATCGCAGCAGGTGGCTCGGGCAGTGGACTGGCTAGGCGAACTGGAACCAAATGGCGACGTGCTGGTGTTTTTACCTGGCGAACGGGAAATCCGTGAGTGCGCGGAGGTTCTGGACGGCCGGCGCTATAGGGGGACAGAGGTGCTATCGTTGTTTGCGCGCCTGGGACTCGCCAACCAACAGCGGGTGTTTCAGCCAGGCCCCAAACGGCGGCTGATTCTGGCAACCAACGTGGCGGAAACATCGCTAACCATCCCGCGGATCGCCTGCGTGGTGGATTCCGGGCTAGCACGAGTGAGCCGCTGGAGCCCGGGCCGTGGGGTGCAGCGCTTGCAGGTCGAGCCAGTGAGCCAGGCGAGCGCCCGCCAACGCAAGGGCCGCTGCGGACGGGTGCGCGACGGCGTGTGTGTCAGATTGTGCGAGGAGAGCGAGATGCTGGAGCGACCGGAGTTCACGGATCCGGAGATTCGGCGCAGTTCGCTGGCAGGGGTGATTTTGCGGATGAAATCGCTGAATTTGCCCGACATCGAGGAATTTCCGTTTCTCGATCCGCCCAACCCGAAAGCGGTGGCAGAGGGCTACCGGACGCTGCGCGAGGTGGGGGCGCTGGACAAGGCGCGCGGGCTAACCGATTTCGGGCGGCAGATGGCGCGGCTGCCGGTGGATCCGCGGCTCGGGAGGATGTTGTTGGAGGCGCGCAAGGAAAACTGTCTGGCGGAGGTGTTGCCGATCGTGGCGATTTTGGAATCCAACGACCCGAAGGAACGCCCGGCGGAAAAGCAGAAGGAGGCAGACACGGCGCATGAGCGCTGGAAAGACATCGACAGCGATTTCATGAGTATTTTGCGCTTGTGGAAGGATGTGTCGCAATTCCGCGACAGCCGCGGCGGCTGGCAACGCAACGCCTTGCGCAAGTTTGCCGGGCCGGCATTTCTCAACGCACGGCGGGTCATGGAATGGGCAAACGTCCACGACGAACTCGCGGATTTGTTGGAAAACGAGTGGCGGGTCAAGATCGGCAAGCTGGCCAAGGAGACGGGTTCGTGGGCGCCGTATGCCAATATTCACCGCGCGTTGCTCGCCGGGGTGCCGCGGCAGTTCGGACTGTGGGACCGGGAGAATAAGACTTATCGCAGCGGGGCGGGAGGATTTTTCGCCATCTTTCCTGGGTCAGGCTTGTTCGGGGCGAGCAAGCGCTGGGAGTGGGTGTTAGGAATGGAACTGGTGGAAACCTCGCGCTTGTGGGCACGCCGGGTCGCTCGCATCGAGCCGGAATGGGTCGAGCAGGTGGCCCCGCATTTGTGTACTAGCAAATTTGGCGATGCCCACTGGGATGAGGTGCAAGGCGCGGTGTATGGGAAACAGACGGTGCTGTGCGGCGGCTTGCCGGTGGTGACGGGGCGGCGCGTGCATTACGGGCGGGTGGACCCCAAGGTAGCCCACGCCATCTTTTTGAGGGAAGGAGTGATGGGCGGCGGCTTGCGTCGGCAGTGCCAATTTCTTGAGCGGATGCAGGCGATGAAGGAGGACTTGGAACTCATCGAACAAAAACTGCGGCGACCTGGCGGCTTGTGGAGCGATGAGGCAGTGTTGCGGTTTCTCGAAGAACGGGTGCCGGCCGATATCAACACCGCGGCGGCCTTTCACCTGTGGTTGGAAAAACATGAGGAAGTTATCATGTTGGATGTGGCCGATGTGATAGATGAGGACCTAACGGATCTAGGCTTGGATCTTTTTCCAGACGTGTTGCGCCATGAGGGCCAGGAATATGCGCTGTACTATCATGCCGCGGCTGGCGAGCGCGACGACGGGGTGTCGCTGGGCGTGCATGTGGACCAATTGCCGAAACTGCCGGACTGGCTGCCGGGCTGGGGAGTGGATGGATCATTGCGGGAGCGAGCGGAAATTTTGCTGCGCTCGCTGCCGAAGGATTTGCGGCGCATCTGCCAGCCCATCGCGGCGGTGGCCGACGGCTTTGCGGAGTTGTGGCGTAATGCTCCCAAAGATGTGCCTATCACCCGGGCCCTCTGCGATTATGTCCGCGAACGCAACGGAGCACGCGTCGAACCGGGCGAGTTCGACTCTAGCAAACTGCCGCCAGAACTTGTGACCAAGGTGTGGGTTTGCGACGACGATGGCGAGGAACTGGCCATGGGCGAGGATGTGGCACTGCTCAAACTACAGCTCTCCGACCGCATGCGCGTGCGCTTCGAGGCAGTGGCCAACGCCGATGTTGCCCGCCGCGGCATGAGCACCTGGGATGGAGAAATTCTGCCGGAGCGGGTCGAAACTCCCGGCGGCCCGGCCTATCCGGCGTTGGTGGACGATGGCAAAACCGTCGGCGTGCGGGCCTTCACCTGCGCCGAGGCCGCGGCCGAAAGCCACCGCGGCGGCGGCGCGCGCTTGCTGTGGCTGGCCCATCCGGATCAGGTCGCCTACCTGCGCAAGAAGTTTCCGTTAGGTTTGATGACAAAAATCGAGCTGCCGCGGCTAGGGCCGGGCGGCACCCCGCTGGACGAGTTAATATTGTTAGCTGCGGAAGGGGCGGCGGGCGGGATATTTCCGCGTTCGCCCGATGCCTTCCGCGATCTAACCGAGCGGGCGCGTGGCCGCTGGCACGAAGCCGCCGCGGTGGTTGGCAAGAGTCTGGATGGAGCGGTGGAGATTTTACCGGAGGTGCGGGCGTGGATTCTGGCGCAACGCAAGGACCGCAACCTCGGGCCAGTGGCGGAAGATCTCGAAGAGCAATTGGCGTGGTTGTTGCGCGGGCATTTCGCGTGGCGTGCCGGGTTTGAGCGGCTCCTCGATTATCCGCGGCGCTTGCAGGCAATCCGCTCGCGGTTAGGGCGGCTCGCGTCGTTGCCGCTGATCAAGGATTTGGAAAAAATGCAGCGGCTGCGGCGGCTGTGGTTGCCGTGGTTCAGACGCTGGACGGAGACGCCCGATGACGTGCGCCTGTGGGAACCGGGCTGGATGTTAGAAGAATACCGCGTCTCGCTTTTCGCTCCCGATGTCCGCTGCGCCGGCAAGGTCTCCGAAAAACGCCTCGAGGAAATCATCGGCCAATTGTGAGACACCCATAAGACGCGGGAGGTGAATCTCACACCGTAAAATGGTTAGCATGAAAATAACCATCGGTGGACGCTTGTTCTGCCACCGCCAAAAAATGAGCCATCTTTCCCGATGCGTCCTGCAAGCAGCGAGTTTGGAGCATCGCTAGCACATACTCACCCAATCTCTATCTTCAAATCTCTAATACTCCACAGTGCCCCAGCTGCAGCCGCCGCGCTGCCCCGCATTTTCCGCGCCCCAGTCTTGCGTCTCTGCCCAAACCGCTCCCGGCACTCTGTAAATACCCCATCCACAAACGCTCGACTACCAATCACCGCCCCATCCGTGAAATACCTCACTCGACACCGCAGCATCCTGCCAATCGCCACATCCCGGCTCCGCTGCAATCTCCCCAATTCCTCATCCACCACCTCCTGTCGCATCCCCTTCCTGACCACCTTCACATCCCGCGTCCCATCCTCGCCCACCACTTCTTGTAATTGCTCCCCACCTTCAACTAACAAAATTATCCGGTATCGTTTCGATACCTTCCCCACCCAATGCCGCGCATCCGCCTCGTATTCCTGGTGCGCCATCAACGCCCGCACCAAACCCGCCCGCGCCTTCTTGCCATTGCCACGCGCCCCCCCACCCACCGCCTCCCCATAACTACTCCACCGGTATGCTGCCGGATCGCTAACAATCCCAGCCCTAACCGGGTTCAAGTCGATATATGCCGCCATCGTCCGCGCCGCCATCCCATCCTCCACCAGCACGCTCTTAAAACGACTCTCCCATAGGGTGCCGGTGCGGGTGTGACGCCTGTTGAACCAACGAGTGAAGCGCCCCAACAGCGTCTTCATGAACTCTCCGAGATTGTGCATCCGGTACGTATAGCGCTCATGAATCGCCGTTGCGCACTTATCCACGGCGCGACCAGCTCGGATCGCCTCGCGGGCCTCGTCCAACTCCTTGGCCACCGGCTTCACCACACTTTCAGGATAAATCGCCCGCAAGCGTTTCAGCAGATCCTCGTCCGCTAACCCGCCTACTCGCATCGGCGGCACTTCTAGCAAAATATGCACGTGGTTCCCCATGAGGCAGTATGCCAAAACCCGGCAACCCGAAAAATTCTCATACATCCGCATATAACAGCGGAATTGCTCCTTCTCCTCCGCTTCAAATGCCAGCCGCCGCTCCACTACCCGCGTGATGCAATGATAGATCACGGGCTTCTCGCCTGAATCCTTCCACGGTGCCAGCCAGCGGGCGCGTCTCATGAGATTAGCGTGGTTCGATGGTTTGAATCGTGATTGCAAGAACAATTACAATTACACATAACACCCTATTGGCATTCCAACGGAAGGTCAACAACGATCACTTATTATTTTCCTGTCCCCATGCAGACTTTGCTCCGGAAGACTTTGGCTTGTCAGCCTACGGCGGGCCGCCTAGGTTGCGGGCGTGATCCCCAACGTCCTCGCCGAACGCTACGCCTCGCCTGCCATCCAAGCCATCTGGTCCGCAGAGGGCCGCATCGTTCTCGAACGCGAGTTCTGGATCGCAGTGATGAAAGCCCAGCGCGATCTGGGGCTGGACGTGCCGGCCGCGGCGATTGCCGACTACGAACGGGTCAAACACCAGGTGGACAGCACCTCGATCATGGCGCGGGAAAAAATCACCCGCCACGACGTCAAGGCGCGCATCGAGGAATTCAACGAGCTCGCTGGCCATGAACAAGTCCACAAGGGGCTGACCTCGCGCGATCTAACCGAGAATGTCGAGCAGTTGCAGGTCTATCGCTCGTTGCTGGTGGTCCGCGACAAGACGGTGGCCGCCTTGCGCCGGATGCGTGAACGCGCCGAAACCTGGGCCGACTGGGTCATCACCGCCCGCACCCACAACGTCGCGGCGCAGCCCACCACCCTGGGCAAACGGGTGGCGATGTTCGGCGAGGAGTTGCTAGGCTCGCTGGCCGCGCTCGACGGCGTGATTGCGGGCTACGCGGTGCGCGGCTTGAAAGGCGCGGTTGGCACCCAGATGGATCAGTTGTCATTGTTTGATGGCGACGCGAAAAAAGTCGCTGCCCTGGAACAGCGCGTGGTGGCCCACCTCGGAATGCCGGCGGTGTGGACCAACGTCGGCCAGGTCTATCCGCGCTCGCTGGATTTACGGGTAGTGGCGGCTCTAACCGAGTTGGCAGCAGCGCCCGCGTCGTTTTGCAAGACGCTGCGGCTGATGGCCGGCCACGAGACAGCCAGCGAGGGGTTTGCACCGGGCCAGACCGGCTCCAGCGCCATGCCCCACAAAATGAACTCGCGCTCATGCGAACGCGTCAATGGCTTCCACGTCATCCTCAAAGGCTATCTGAGCATGGCCGCAGGCCTGGCCGGCGACCAGTGGAACGAAGGGGATGTATCCTGTTCGGTGGTGCGTCGCGTGATGTTGCCCGACGCATTCTTCGCCAGCGACGGACTATTGGAAACCTTTCTAACTATCCTCGACCAAATGGACGCGTGGCCAGCGCTCATCGCCGCTGAAACCCAGCACTATCTGCCATTCCTGATGACCACCACCATCATGATGGAGGCGGTCAAGGCCGGCGTCGGCCGCGAAACTGCCCATCACGCAATCAAGGAACACGCCCTCGCCACCGTGCGCGACCTGCGCCACGGCACCGCCACTCACAACGATCTGATCGACCGGCTCGCCGCCGATCCGCGCCTCGGCTTGCCCCGCGCGACGCTGGCGGCCATCGTCGCCGGCGGCGATCGTGCGGTGGGTGCCGCGCAGGCGCAAATCGCCGCCTTTGCCGGCAATGTTAGAAAACTCGAGGCGGCCAGTCCGGCGGCGGCCGCCTACGCGCCTGGGGCGATCCTTTAAAAAACCTATTTCCGGCGATGACCATGGACGACGCGAGGCCGTTTGACCGGATCCGCGAGTTCTATCTCTACCAGGAGGCGGCGCTGCTGGTGGCCATCAAGCGCGGCGACCGCTGTGAGGCGCGGTAGATTGCGGTTTTTGCGATCAGAGTTATCTAAACCATGTGTTCAAGGCGCTGCGGGGCATGACGCCAAAACAATACGGCGGCAGCCTGCGGCCCGCCGAGTTGATCGTATTGGAAGGCAGCGGCGCAGCCAAACGCCACTGCCTGGAGATAGCCGCTGAGTTGAGCGGTCACACTCTAACCGATCTGCTGGCATTGCATGGCTTCCAGCTCACCACCCGCTGTGGGCTGAACCTTGAGGGCGCTCTCGAGGACCGCTACATCGATCACCTGGACTTGCCAGCTGCCGCCGCTTTCTGAGGGGGCTCGCAGCTCGGGTTGGATGTTCGTCCTCCGCTCAATCCAGATCTTTCTTGTCCAACTCGGCAGCGAGATGCTTGAGAAAATCCTCGGTTTTAGGGTACTTGCTGGCGTAAAATCGGCTAAATTCCCTGCCAGACGCCTCCAAGAGGAGCACCGTTGGAAATCCGTCGATCTTGTATTTCTCAACTGTCGGCTGATTTTTCTTGGTTAGTTCTGCATCGGCCTTCGGCATGTCGATTTCCACCAAGATGAATTTTTTGGAGGCGGCAGCGACGAACTCCGGTTTCGAGAACACCCCGGCGCGCATCATCTTACAGGGCGGACACCAATCCGATCCGGTGAATTCCACCAGCACCGCTTTGTGCTCCGCTTTGGCCTGCGCAAGGGCTTGGTCGAGGTCGGCAACCCAGCCCTTGAGCGGCTCGGCAAAAGCCTGGCTGACCAGCGCGCTGGCGGAAAGGGCGAAGGCGGCGAGGTAAGTGACGGCTTTCATCGCGTAGTATGCGTCTCCGATGGGCGGATTATTTCAAAAATCTTGTCGGCGAGTGGTGGAGCGGGTATCTGGGTGGGGCCATGCCGACCCTGCCGCGCCTGATTGTAGCCACCCGCAACCCGCATAAATCCTCGGAAATCCGTGCAATGCTCGGCGATACTTGGGAAGTTCTCGACGTCAACGATTTTGCGCAATTACCCGTCATTGAGGAAACCGGTCACACGTTTCTGGAAAATGCGCGGTTGAAGGCGCAAGGCATCAGCCGCTTGGTGGCAGGCTGGGTATTGGCGGACGATTCCGGGCTGGAAGTCGACGCGCTGGGCGGCGGGCCGGGCGTGTGGTCATCGAGTTTTGGAGGAGAGGAGGGCAACCACGCGAAAAACAATGCCCGTCTGGTCAGCGCCATGCGTGGCCAAGCCGTGCGTGGCGCGCGCTTTCGTTGCACCATGGTGTTGGCCAAGGCCGGCATTGCGCAGGCGGACTTTTGCGGGACGGTGGAGGGCCGCATTACGGATGAGCCGCAGGGTGAGGGTGGCTTTGGCTATGATCCACTCTTCATCCCCGACGGCTACCAGCTGACGTTCGCGGAACTGGGCCAGAATATCAAAAATCGCCTCAGTCACCGCGCCCAAGCCCTCACTCAGGCGGTTGGCTGGCTCGCGGGGCAAGCGCAAAATTAGTTTGATTTTGTTGATTGAATGGTTAAGCGTATTGCCCGTGAAGCGCATCTCCTCCCTTTTTCTGGCCACCTTGCCCCTGCTGATGGGCTTGGTGTCCTGTACGAGTCAGGTGACCAGCCGGCAACCGGTGTCTTATCACTACGATCCAGGCTACAGCCCGAATTTGACCCACGGCCGGGCATTTCCGCCGAGCAACACGCCAGCGGCGGTGAAGTACGCGTTTGCGGCGGCCAATCGGCTGCAGCGATCGCCATACAAATGGGGTGGAGGCCATCGCCAATTGGCGGATTACGGCTACGACTGCTCTGGGAGCGTTTCTTACGTGCTGCGGGCGGCCGGTTTGATCGATGGCAGTCTGGCGTCGCGGGACTATTTCCACTACGGGGCGCCCGGCCCTGGTCGCTGGATCACCATTTACACCAGTCGCGGCCATGTTTTCATGACGGTGGCGGGATTGCGCCTGGACACGGGTGGCGGAGGTGGCCGCAGCGGGCCGCGTTGGAAGCCGGAACCCCGCCGGGCAGATGGCTACGTGATGCGCCATCCGAAGGGATTTTAACCTAGAAGCTTGCGACAAGACCGGCGTTGCAATTTCGCGCCGGCGCAACTAAGGTCGATGCCATGAACGGCAGAATTGGGATGATGGTGCTGGGCGCTTTGTGCCTGGTCGCCTGCGGAAATTTGGCAACGGCAAGCCCGCCGAGTGACGGCATGCACAAGGTCCAAGTGGCCAGCCCCGCTGGCGGCGCGGTTACACCACCCAGCGTGCCGCGCTTGCCCATGACCACAGTATTCAAGGGCGAGGCGAAGTTTCAGGCGATCGTAGCCAAGGCCGAACGGGAAAACTGGCGGGACTTGCCCTTGGGCCAACGCACCACGCGGGTGGCCCGCGAATGGGTCGGCACCCGCTACCTGAACTACACGTTGGAAGTGGATGACCACATTGAAAGCCCCGTAGTAAACCTCACCGCGATGGATTGTTGGACGTACTACGAGAACGCCTTGGCGTTTGCCCGCATGCTGCGCTACAAGCCCGGCCCCTATCAACCTCAGGACATGCTGCACATGGTGGAACTTGAGCGCTATCGCAATGGCATTTGCACCGGCAGCTATCTGAGCCGCATGCATCAGCTCGAGGAGGTGTTTTCTAACAACCAGCAACGCGGTTTTGCGACTAACATCACAGCCCGGCTGCCCGGCGCGCAGCGGCTGCGGCGCGACATCCACGAAATGACCGTGGCGTGGAAAAGCTATCGCTACCTGCGTGCCAATCCGGCGCTCATCGAGCCGATTGGCCGGATCGAGGCCCGGGTGTCGCAATTGCCGGTGATGCAAGTGCCCAAGGCGAAGGTGCGGGCGGTGGAGGCGTATCTTCAGGACGGGGATATTTGTGCGATCACCACCACCGACCCCGATGCCTATACCTCACATGTGGGCATGATCATGCGCATCGACGGTCGGGCGGTTTTCAGCCACGCCACCTCGGATCACGACAAGGGCCGCAGGGTCATCATTGATCGTCCCATCACGGATTATCTGAACGGCTCCCCCACTCATACCGGCATCATCATTTGCCGTCCCAAGGATTTACCGCCATCGCCCTTGTGGCAGCAAGCCACCAGCGGCCAAAACTAAAAACCGGCGAGATGCACGCATCAAGAGGGTAACGGGTGGCGCGCTCAAGACGATTCGCTTAAGCATGAGGAAGAGAGATTTTAACCGCCGATGAACGCCGATGAAGATGGATTTTTTACCCTTTACCTGCGTCCATCTGCGGTTCGAATTTCTTAAACGAACCGTATGGGGCGGCCCGGCCGTTGGCCATCACCGTAGCGACGGCTGGCTCAGATATTACCAGCGAATACCTGCGCCCGCTCGTCTGCGGTGAGTTGACGCCACTCCCCTTCCGCTAGATCGTCGGGCAGGCGCAGGCCACCAATGGCGATGCGCTTGAGCGCGAGCACGTGGTTGCCGGCGGCGGCAAACATCCGGCGCACCTGATGGTAGCGCCCCTCATGCAAGGTGACGAGCGCCTGCCGCTCGCCCAACATTTCCAAGCGTGCCGGCAGCAGTGGCTTGGTGTCGCTCTTGAGCTGCAATTCACCCGAGGCGAACAACTCGGCTTCATGGCCGTCCAGCGGCCGGTCCAACTCAGCCTGATAGAGTTTGAGGCAACCGGACTTCGGGTGGATGATTTTGTGCAGCAACTGGCCATCATCGGTTAGAAGCAACAAGCCAGTGGTGTCCTTGTCGAGCCGGCCCACCGGGCTGATAAGCGGGTTGCGCAAGGCAAAACGCGGCGGCAGCAGGTCATAGATAGTGGCTCCTGGATCGTCGGCGCTGCACGTGTAGCCGTCCGGCTTGTGCAGCATCAATAGCAGCGGAAACGCCGGATCAAGCGGCTCACCGCGGAAACGGATAGCCGCATGCGGCGGGAAATCGCCCTCGCCTAACACGTTCCCCTGGTCATCGCTCAGTGCGCCGGCGCGGATCAGGCGTTGGACTTCCTTGCGGGAGCCGTAGCCGAGGTTGGCGAGCAGTTTGACGAGTTTCATGGTAGATGAATGTTAGAATCTAGCGGCGTTGCGCAAACAACAATTTGTAAGTTGGGTCCTCGCCGGCGTTGTGCCAGACCAGACCTGCGGCCTCCAAGGCGGCTTCATAAGCGAGTTGGCGGTTAGCCACCAGAAATAATTTTCCGCCGGGCTTGAGTGCGGCGGCGGCGGTCTTGAGAAACGCCCGGCCCAAGTCCACATCGGTGGCTTGGCCGGTGTGAAACGGCGGATTCATCACGATGGCGTCATAGCTGCCTGGCACCCCAGTGCATACGTCGTGCCAATGGAAATGGATCTCCCGCGCCTGCCCAGCGAGGTTGGCGCGGGCACAGTCGAGCGCCCGGGCATCCGCCTCAAACAAGTCGATACGCGCCACCTTGGGGCAGCGCCGCAGCACCGCGTCGGATAGAATCCCCCACCCCGCGCCTAGGTCCGCGACGTTGCCGCGGAGATTTTCCGGCAGCTTCGCGGCGAGCAAGGCCGACCCGGGGTCGATATGGTCCACGCTGAAAATCCCCGCCTCGACCGCGAAGTTTGTATTAGGGACAAGGCGGCGCCGGCCCAACTCCCGCCACCCGGCAAACACCTCCTCGTCCCACTGGCCATCCTGGAGCACATGAAAGGCGCGGCACTTGTGTTTTTGGAGTGAGGTGATGTTGCCGCAGGCGTTGGCGAGGGCCTTTTCAAAGCGCGACGCGCCTGCGGTGTTAGGCATGGCGGCCAGCAGACGGCCGCCTGGTTCCAACAACTCACGCGCCAACCCAAACCAACCCAACGTCTCATCGCGCGATTTTCCCGGCAACACCAGCACCAAGGGAAAGCGCCCCACCGGCTGCTCCACCCGCGCCAAGCCGGCGCGCTCCCAAGCGGCTGCCAGCGGTTTGAGCGGCTGCCAGCCGCACACATTTGGCCAAGCGGCCCATGCCGGATGCGCCCGCGCCCCCAAGAACATGGCCCGAGCGGGCACGACCAAGGCGTTCTCGCCGGCAAAGGCGAGCATCAGAGTTTCAAGGGCGGGAGTCACGGCCGCAGCATAGGCCGGCCACGGGAAATGCAAACCACCGATTTAGTTGTGACAAACGATGTCCATGGCTCAGCGCCCAAGGCCTCGGCGAATCTCGTCCGAGGAGCCATCTGCCGACGCATTCTCCGCCTATTCAAGCGACCTTCTGCGGGCCTCAGCCATTCCCGTCGGCGGCATCCAACAAAACCGCCGGCAGCGAACCAAGCGGCTCGCTGGCAAGACCCGCCAGCTGCGCCTGCGCCAGTGGCATGGCACCTTCTTGATCCTCCTCTGCCTCGTCGTCGGGAAAAGGCAGGGCGTCCAGAGCGGCGCGGTAAGCTGGCTCGTCGAACGCCCGGTGGCGGCGCAGGACTTCATCCATCGCCTCGCCCAAACAAAGGGCGATCTGGTCCTTGGCCTCGGCCATCGCAAGCCCGATTTTTTCTAACCTAACGAGAGTGGCGGCTACGTAACGGGTTTGCGGCGAGGCGAGTTGCTGCTCCACGGCGGCAAGGAGGTCTGGAAGAATATCGTCGGACATGGGGGGGATGGATTTTGAATTTTGAATTTAGAATTTAGAATTTAGAATTGGAAGAAAGCGCTGCGCTGTTGAGTCGATCTTGTTCTCTCATTCAAAATCTAAAAACTAAAATTCACACCCGCAGCCGCAGGCAATTGGAGCCACGGGTTATACTCCGCTGGGATGGGTGCTTGGAAGTGCAGGCGCTCGTCGGTTAGGGGATGGTCGAAGGTGAGTTGCCAGGCGTGAAGCATCAGCCGACCGGTGAGGGCGGAGGTCCGACTCGGCTTGCCATAGATGGGATCGCCGACGAGCGCGGCAGCGCGGTGGTGGAGGTGGACGCGGATTTGATGGGTGCGCCCGGTGTGCAAGTGGCAGACGACTAGCGCGGTAAGCGAGGCCGCATCCACCGCGAGTACCTCATAATCGGTGATGGCCGCCTTGCCGCCAGGTGGATTGACCACCGCCATTTTCTGACGATTGACCGGATGGCGCCCAATGTGGGTAAACACCGTGTCTTTTTCCGGCCGCGGGATGCCCTCGCAGACGGCCAGATAGATTTTTTCCATGGTGCGGCCGGCGAATTGGCCGACCAGTGATTGGTGGGCGAGGTCGGATTTGGCCACCACCAAGCAGCCGGAGGTATCCTTGTCGAGACGATGCACGATGCCAGGCCGCTCGACGCCACCGATACCGGAGAGTTGCCCCTGGCAATGGTGGAGCAAGGCATTGACGAGAGTGCCGTCGGGATTGCCGGGAGCCGGGTGCACGACCATGCCCGGCGCTTTATTGAGCACCAGTAGGTTGGTGTCTTCGAACAGAATCTCGAGCGGGATGTCTTGCGCTACGGCGGCAAGTGGCACCGCCTCTGGCAAAGCGATGGTGATGTGGTCGCCGAGTTTCACCGGGTTGCGCGGCTTGGCGGGCTGGCCGTTGACGTGGATGAACTGGTCGCGAATGAGCGTCTGGATGCGCACACGCGATAATTCAGGCAACCGTGCCGCCAGAAAGGCATCAAGGCGTTCGCCGGCTACGTCATCAACTCGGATCTCCACAGGCAGAGCTTTTCAGGAAAAACGCCCGCGGCAAGATTCAAGTTTGCACAGCACTCGGCGTGCCGATAGTTTTCCGCCATGCCCATCGCCGCAGAGGAAATCGCCTATTGCCATGCTTGCGGCAGTCTCATGGATGTCACGGCCATGGGGCCGTTTGCCAACGTCGAGTGCCCGCAATGCGGCAAGCACACCCGCGTGAAGCGCGAGTTCGGCCCCTACACGCTGCTGCGGCGCCATGCCATCGGCGGCATGAGCGTGGTATTTGTAGCCCACGATAACACGCTGGACCGCGAGGTGGCCGTCAAAATCCTCAACGAAGCCTATTCCGCCGACGCCCGCCGCATCGTCGCCTTTGAGGAAGAAGCCCGCCTCACCGCCTCCTTCAGCCATCCCCATGTGGTGCGCGTTTTTACCAACGGGCGGGCATTCGGACGCTTTTTCATCGCCATGGAATTCATCGTCGGTGGCCATTTCGAACAGCAAATCACCGAACGCGGCACCATCCCCGAACGCGAAATGCTCGTCCTCGCCATCCAGGTGGCCGAGGGCCTCAAGGCCGCCCACAGCGCAGGCTTGATCCACCGCGATATCAAACCCGGCAACATCTTGCTGGATGGCGATGGTCAGGCGAAAATAGTGGATTTTGGTTTGGCGTTATTGTTAGACAAGGAGGGCACTGCACAAGCCAAGGAGCTCTGGGCCACGCCGTATTACGTGCCACCGGAAACCATCGAGGGCCACCCAGAGGATTTCCGTGCCGACGTGTATGCTTTTGGCGCCACCCTCTATCACGCCTTGGCGGGCAAGCCGCCCTGTGATGAGGAGAGCATGGCCACGGTGGTTTTGCGCGAGGCGAAACGCAAGGTGCAGCCGCTGCAAACCTCCGCCCCTTGGGTGACCCCGCAAACTTGCACGGTAGTGGACCGGGCGATGGCGTATGATCCCGCCAAACGGTTCCAGTCATACGATGAAATGCTGGCGCACTTGAACGACGCTCTCAAGCATCTGCAGGCCGGCTCATCAGCCTTGCGAGGCATGCCCGCCGCTGCCACACGCCGCCAATCCGCCAATCGCCGCGACCTCCGCTTGCGCATTGGCGCTGGCAGCGTGGCCACCATCGCATCACTGGCGTTGCTCACATGGTGGATCACTCACCATCCCAAGCCTTCGCCCAAACCCGCGCCACCCGCGCCGATCTCAGCTCCCGCAGCCAGCGCCGCTTCCCTTAGCGAAGCGACCGCCGCCACCCGCATCGCCAACCTCTATCGACAGGCCCGCAGCGCGCTGGAAGCCGCTGACTATGACAAGGCACGCGGCTGGTTTGTCGCTTTGCGCGATGATGACGAGGTGCAGGAACCCACCCGTTCCTGGGCCGGCGTGGAGGCGGTGCTCATGCCCTATCTCGACGGCCAATCCGGCATCGCCCGCTCAGAGGCCAAAGCCACCGCCAGCCATCTCGCCAGCGCCCACCTCGATGATCCGGCGATCCAACAGCGGCTACTGCCGGTTCTGGCAAAACTTGTGGAGCTCCCCACCCTTGCCGCCGCGGATACCAACCTGGCGCCTGGTGGCGCACCTGCGGCGATGGCTTGGCTGCTGGCCGGCCTCAAAAATTGGGACCAAGGCTGCCTCGCCGAGGCCGTCATCTTTTTCCAAGCCGTCAGCGCCACCCACTTGAGCCAGCAGGAATCGTGGGCTTCGATCTATCAAAAAATTGCAGGCGATTACCTGGCCGATTTCAAGACCCTGTCCGATCCCGCGTTTGACCGACCCCTCCCAAACAAAGCCGCCTGTGACCTAGCCATCGCTCATATCAACGCCCTGCTGCCCACCCTCAAAACCCGCGGCCGCGCCCACTTCAATGCCACGGCCTGGAAACTCGACCTCGAACGCCTCGCCCACCTGCCTGAGCCGGATCCGCAATCAGCTCCATCCAATCCATCCAATCCATCCAATCCATCCAATCCATCCAATCCATCCAATCCATCCAATCCATCCAATCCATCCAATCCATCCGACAAGTCCAACAAGTCCGAATGAAACCGAAAACCGATGCTTGAAATCCTACAATGAGAATGGGAACGAAAGATTACCCAGATTACACGGATTTTCTTGG